>JBCCRV010000400.1:0-6981 GCA_039201085.1 Myxococcota bacterium
CTTGACCCCGTTTCCGGGGCGCTGCAGACATGCGAATATCGACGACGAGCCAGCCTGCTGCGCTTGGAGTTCAAGGCCTAAGAGAGTTCAATCGTCCACGGAGTCGGGGCAACTTCAGGCGGGTGATGTTTTCACTAGCCGCCCGCGTTCACACGGCCGCGCTTCACCCCTCACGCCCACGCTTCAAGTCCCACCGCATAACCTCCGTGTCCTCGAATCGTCGCGGGTCATTCAAAGCAACGGGGCGAAGCTCTCGGTCACTTCGCCGAAGTTTCCTTCGTAGCCTGCGCCGCGCATCGCCGAAAGCATGACCGATCCCGGGTGGGCACCTGCCCCGTCGTAGTGGGCGCCCGTATTGAGGCCGCCGGCACGGCCGGCCACAAAGGCCACCATGTTCTCCGTGGAGTGGCTGGAGTCCTCACGACCCGTTGAAGGATCGAGGCCGCGGCCGGCTTCCTGAACGAAGATGAGCGCCGAGTGGTCAAGGAGCGTGCCGCCCTCGCCGTCGGGCATCGTGTCGAGCCGATGCGCGACTCGCGCAAAGGTGTCCACATGCCAATCGTACATCGGAACCATGCCGTCGAGTCCCGAGCTGCCGTTGTGACCGAGCTCGTGGCAGTCCGTCGGCATGCCCGAAATATGCACGGCGCTCATGAAGGACGAGTACTGGGTGATGAGCATCGAGGCGACATGCGTGCGGTCACAGGCGAAGGCCATGGCCATCATTTCGCCGAGCACGATCGCGCGCTGATCTTCTTGGCCCCAGCCGATGTTGCGGCCGTCGTCACCGGCCATGACGTTCACGCCCGGATCGGCGCCCGGCTCACCGGGAACGCTGCAGGTGCTCGCGACTTCCGGAATCGTGGCGATGCGTCCTTCGAGATCGCGGATCTCATCGAAGTGCCGCTCGAGTCGGCGCCGATCGACCGTACCGAGGCGGCGCTGGAGCGCACCGGCGCGATCGCGCACAAGGTCGAGCACGCTGCGGTCGCGCGTCGCCTCAAGGAGCTGACGGGCCCGCTCCTCTTCCGCCGCGCCGTCAGGCGTGAACGATCCGAAAAGCGCCGCGTAGGTCGTGCGGGGGCTAACGAGCGGCTGACGCGCCACGAGTTCGCCGTCCCGCCGCTCCCAGCTAAGCCAGCCGCGCCGCGCCGCGTTGTTGCGGTAGTTCTCCACCTGCACGCGCAGCTCAAGGCTCGCAAAGTCCGTGGCGGGCGCACGCGAATCGACGATGAGCTGGTCCGCCGTCGGACCGTTTGGAATGCTGCGGTCGTCGAAGCTGCGCATGCCGCTGAGGAGCGGACTGAAGGACGAATCGTGCGGCGCACGAACGCGGCCGGCAGCCGGCGGCTCGCTGCCCGTCTGCCAGGGAATGGTCAGCCCGCTGACGACGGCCACCTTTTCCTTGAGCCCCTCGTAGTCACCGATCGACGCAATCGCCGGCTTGAGCGTGTAGTCCCGACCGGTTTCGTCGGGCACGGTGTCGCGCACGCGCGGAATCGAGGTGCCGCCCATGAAGAGGCCGAAGTAGGTGGGGCGGCGGTCGTCGGCGCGCGCGGGCTCCATCACCTCGAGCACGGGAAGGGCGACGGCGGCGCCCGCGAGGCCGCGAAGAAAACTGCGTCGGGGAATGCGCTTCATGGGTCCACCTGCCTGTAGAGGAAGTTGTCGCTCTCGACGTACGCGAGCATCAGGTCCACGTACGAGCCGTCGGCACCCAGCTGCTCGGCGAGGGCGCCGATGGCGGGGCCATCTTCGAGCCGTTCACGACGGCCCGTCGCAAAGCGCCAGAACTGGGTCACGGCGCAGTGCTGCACGTCTTCGCTCTCGCGAAGGAGCGCACCGAGCTCGCCGGGGCCGGAAAAGGTGCCGAGCGAAACGACCTCGCCTTCGCCCACGATTTCGCACTCGGGAAAGGGCACGCCTTCGCCGTCGAAGCCCGGCGCCTCCATCGTGCGGTAGCGTCCCTGGAGATCGAAGTGCTCGAGACCGAAGCCGATCGGATCCATCAGCGCGTGGCATGCGGCGCAGGCGCCGTTGCTGGCGTGCTCTTCGTAGCGCTGAGGCTTGCAACCGTTCGAGGGCGGCGCCTCGTCCACATCCACGGGAAGGTCGTCGGGAACGACGATGTCTTGGCAGAGCAACCGCTCGCGCACGAAGAGCCCACGCCGCGTGGGGCTCGAATCGCCACGAATGCCGCCGTTCGAGAGGAAGCTGCCGTGCGCGAGAACACCGCGGCGCTCGGCGGCGGCTGGTGCGAAGCCTGCGCCATCGACCGGGTCGACACCGTAGTGGTCGGCGAGCTCGGGCGTTAAGTACGTCTCCGGGTACGTGAGCAGGTCGAGCCAGGCGCCGCCCTCCTCGAAGACGACGCGTCGAACGAGCGCTTCCGTTTCCTGGCGAAAGAGCGCAGCGAGGTTCGCGTCCGCATCGATCGTGCGGTAGCCGAGCCACATCGCGTGAAAGCGCTGCGCCTGGCGTTCGGCCCGGGGATCTTCGAGCATGCGCTGGGCCTCGGCGCGAAGCTGGTTCTGCAGGCGCCCGGCTTCGGCGAGGTCGAGCAGATCGTCATCGGGCGCTTCGCCCCAAAGGAGAAGGGAGAGCCGCGTCGCGAGCTCGAGTTCGGAAAGGGCCACCCGGCCGTCCGCGTTCGGCTCGTGCGATTCGATGCGGTAGTGCAGCTCGAGATCGGAAAGCAGCACGCGCAGCACGAGGCGCGAGCCCTCCAGCGGGTCCTCTTCGCTGGCCCCCGCGGCGGCGAAGGCGTCCAGCTCCGCTTCGCCCAGGGGCCGCCGAAGCAGACGGCGGCCGATTCGCTCGGCCAGGCGGCGCGGGCAGTCGGAGTCTTCGCAGCCCGCGAGCCGGCGAAGTTCCGTGAGGCCGGGGAGCGCTTGCTCGCTGAGGGTGCGCGCAAGCTCGTGAATGCCCGCCACGAGCGCCGTACTTGGCGCTTGCCCCGTGTAGTCGTTGTCGAAGGGATCGACGGCATCGCCCGGAAGACCGGAGAGATCAACACGTTCGAGCTCGAGGGCCGATTCGAGGGACGCTCGCAGCTCGTCGAGGGTGAGCCGCCGAAGGGCCGTCGCCGGCACCACCGCCTCGCCTTCAAACTCGATTTCGACGGGCCGCGATTCGGGGGCGACGTCGGAAATGGCTCCGTCGCAGCCAAGGGCGGCAAGGCAGGCGAGCAGAACGAGCGAAGGACGCACAGCGAAGTCCATGTAGGCAAGGGTGCGGAAAGCACCGACCGCGGGCAGTAACGCCGTTGGCACCTATGCGCCGAGAGCCGTGCATTGGGCCCCGACCTGCCGTAGCGTCCGCTCATGGCCGCCGAACCGCCCTGGGAAGACGCGTACCGACGCGGGCAGCGCGGCGACTTCTCCCGTGACGTTCCGGCCGCCACGTCCGATTGGGGCGCCGCCATCGCCTACCAGCGCTGGCTGGCGGGCCGTGGCCCCCAACCACACGCGACACCTCTTTCCGGGCCAGCGAAGGCCGGTTCGTTCGCGCTTGGCCTCGAGGCCACCCGGGCAGCCGTGCTTCAGCTGGACGGCCCGCAGGTGCGGCGGATTCGCGGATGGCTCGATGGCCTCAGGCCGCCCGGAACGGAAGCGCACATGCGCGGTCGGCTCGTTCGGGCGTGGGAGGGCTGGTGCAGCGCCACGCCGGACAGCGGGCGAGCTGGCGAGCTCGGCAAGGAAGCACGCGTTGGCGGCCATGGGCTTATCGCCGTCGAAGCCCAAGTCCTCCGCGGACTTCACGAACTTGCCGAGGGCAACGTCGATGGGGGCGTCACCAGCATTCGCCGTGCCTGCCGGATGGCACGCGTCGAAGGCGCACCGGATCTGGAAGTGCTCTCGGGCATTGCGCTCGCGCGGGCGCGCCGTTTTCAAGGCCGGCCCCAGCTCGCCCTGCGAATCCTGCGCACCCTTTCGCCCCATGCACCGCCGAGCTGGCGGCGATGGATCTGTTGGGAAGCGGTGCTTGGCGGTGCGCGCTTTCCCGGCGGCCGGGACGACCGAAGCGTACTTGGTGCGCTCCTGCGCACCGTCGACCGCAGCGAAACGGGTGCGGGCGTGGCCGCCGAGCCGCGCGAGCTGAACGCCTTCGCGGCCTTTGCCCTTGAAGCGCGGCAGGCCGCGGCGCTGCTGGCCGTACGCGCCACCACGGACGCGCCGAAGAGCGTAGCCGCGTGGCTCGACGGCCAGGACGTCGAGCTGCCGCTCCAACTTCACGGACTGGCCTTCGCAGGCCGAACGAACGAAGCCGACGAGTCCTGCGCGATGCTGCTGGTGCGCCCCGGCAAGGCGGCGCGGCGCGTGCTTGCTCGCGCCATCCCGCTTGCGCAGGTGGAGTACGGTGTGGATGAAACGCCGGCCTCCTCGCCGACGCGACCGCGCACGGACGCGGGCCTGGCGATGCTCGCCGCCGCCGACGGAGCGATGACGGTGCCGGACTACTTTGAGGCGGCCTACGAATATACCTTCGAGCGCGCCCTGCACGGCAGCATGCTCAACATGCACGTGAAGCGCATGCGGGAGCGGCTCGGCGAAGCGGCGCAGCTCATACGGGAGTCAGACACGCTTGAGCTGCGGCCCGCCCATACGTTCCTGCTTCGGGACCCGGCTTGGGAACCGTCGATTGAGGATCGGCTGCTTAGCGCCCTCGCCCAGCGCCAGGGCCAAAGCGCGAGCGATTTGGCCAAGCGACTCCGCACCCCTCTCCGCACCGTTCAGCGGCTTCTCAGCGAGCTGCAGGTCGAGGCGGGCGTCTCCCAGACGAAGGAAGGTCGTTCGATCACCTACGCCGTCGAAGACACGACCTTTTCCGAACCCACGCGGTCCCGGCACTTCGACTCGGTCCTTGAGACATAGCGCGCGTCGTCTGAGGACACGGCACGCGGGAATGCAGAAACGCGCCGATCGCTCTTCCGATCGGCGCGGGAGTCAGCGCTCAGCGTGCGGCCAGCGGCCGAAGCGTTGTTCGCTCGACCGCGGACGCGACTTCGCGTTGCGGACGAAAGCGATGCACGGCCCAGGCCGCCACCACCGTGCCGAAGACCATCAGCTTCAGGGCGAGATCGACCAGCCAAGCTTGCTCGCCCGGGCGCACGATGAACTCGGTAGCGAGGGCACCGCCCATCGTTAGCCCCAGCCCCAGACCGCCAAGAACCGCGCCCAGGCGCGCGACGCGCTGAAGGCGCGAAAACCGGGGACCGACAAAGGCGAAGGAGCCCGCCGCGAGTCCGAGGATCACGAGCGCTTCCTGAATGCCAAGGGCGTAGCGCAAGAGCGTCGGGTCGGCGCCGAAGTGGAGTGCGATTTGGCGCATACCCTGAAGGGCGCTGGGGTCGCCGGCAAGCTTGCCGAAGGCGAAGGGCCAGAGGAGGAGGGCAGCGTAAAGGGCGAGGCCTTGAGCGGCCGTGTCGAGGATCTTGTGGGTGTTGGTTCGTGTCATGCCACCCCTACGGCCAGCGTCCGTCAACGGTTACGGAGCAACGGACTGTCCTGCGGGCGGAACAGACGCCGCTTCAGTTGAGGCTCGGGTTGAACACAACGCGGCCGCGCACCACGGACGGCTCAAAGGGCCCTTCGTCAGGACGCAGCCGTACGCGGCGGAGAGCCGTTTCGAAGCAACTGTGTACGGCATTCACGGCGTCGTTCGTCGAGCGAAAACGAACGTTCGCCACGGCGCCTTGGCCATTGAGGCTAAGCTCAAATTCCACCACGCCGGCGGCCGGCTGCTGACGCGTGCACGCGCGCAGAGCGCTACGCTGAAAGTACACGCTCTCATTGGCGCGGGCGCGGTTGATGTTCCCGGAAACCACACGAACGCCGCGAATCTCAAAGGGCGGCATCGGCTGCGCTGAAGCGGAGCGCGCAGGCGCGAGGTGCACTCGAACGAGCAGGCCACGCTTCACTTCACGCGGTGGCGGATCGAAGGACAAAGGCAGCATCGCGTTGGCGTGCTCCGGCGCGAGCCAATAGTAGAGCGCGTCGGGCGCCGGCAGCGTGGGTGGCTGGCTCTGGCGCGCGCCCTGCAAGCTCGGCTGACGCGGACCGCCGACCAAGTCGACCCGCCAAGCGCGGTCGAAGGCGCTTCGTTCGGATTCCGTCAGGCCGAGTTCACGAAGGTGCCGATCAAGGGTCACCATGAGATCGCCCTCCTCCGTTGGACGATCGATACGCACGCTCGCGCCCGGCGCCGGGGGATCGACCGTGGCGACGTGAAGCCAGCGCCCACGGCGCTGACGGCGCACGCGAATTAGCTTGCCTGGGACGGCGGCGCCGTTCTGATGGCGCACGACCGCGACGTCGCCGTCCATCGATACGGCGAGGGGCGCCCGGTGCGGAATGAACGCGCGGTAGAAGAGGTTGTTGGCCTGCGCTCCGCCGACCTGGAGGCATGCGCCGTCGTTCGTTTCGTACGTTCCGAGCTCAGCTAGCTCGCAAAAGCCATCGAGCTCCGGGCCTTGGCAACGCTCGTCGAAGATCGACGGGTAGGAGAGCCCGGTGCAGGCGCCTTGGGTGGCGCGCACGTCGGCCCAGGCAACGGCGTCCGAAGCACGTTCGCCAGCGGGCCAGTGTTCGACGATGGACCCACCAGGCGCTCGAATCTGCGCGCGAAACTGCGCCGTGGGTTGAGTGAGATGCACGTAGAGCACGGGTTTGTAGGCCACCGCCGGCTCTTCGTACGAGTCCGACTCCACGTGAATACTCCGCGGAAAATGACCGGGCCCGGCCGTTGCCATACCGACGGGCTCATTCAGCCCAAAGTGCAGGAGGCCCCACTCGTGAATCGAGTAGGGCGAAGACGAGGCCGTCGGCACGGGCGGAAGCGCAGACGACTCCTCATTGGCGCCGCAGGCAGCGGCAACGGCGAGGAGGGCAAATACGAACGAGAAGCGTGCCATCGGGGGAGCATACCCGATGGCCCCCCTCGACCTTGGGTCGGGCCCTCAAGTTCTGGTCCAACCCTCCC
>JBCCRV010000401.1:0-6980 GCA_039201085.1 Myxococcota bacterium
CAAGGAAGCGCCGGCGAACCCCTGGTCGAGCGCCGGCTACGAGTGGATGACGACCACGCCTCCCCATCCGCATAACTTCGCCGAAACGCCGGTGATGACCCGCGGTCCGTACGATTACCATCTCTGCACGGACGAAGAGCTCTTCGACGGCTTCCCCGAGGACTTCAAGCCCGAGCCCGCGGAGTAGGTTCGAGGGCGAAAAATCACCCCACGTCGCTCCCATCCTTCACTTTTTCCTACGGCGCCCACAGGTCCTCACCTGGGGCGCCTTCATTTCGGCGCCAGCCCGCCGAAAACCTACTCTACGGCGCGATAAAACCTTGATCGCGCTTCCTTGTTGAAACACGGTACGCCCCAAATGGCCGAAGCCCATCACGGACCCGCCTACCTCGCCCATCATTTCGACACCCCGGCCCAGCAGTTCGACGCTGCGAAGCTCGGTATGTGGGCGTTCCTAGCGCAGGAAATCCTCTTTTTCAGCGGCCTTTTCGTCGCGTACGGCATCTTTCGCCTCTGGTACCCGGAGGCCTTTAGCGTCGGAAGCCATCTGCTCAACTACCAGATGGGTGGCATCAACACGGCCGTGCTGCTCTTCTCAAGCTGGACGGCGGCCATGGCCGTGCGTTCAGCCCAGATCGGCGAGCAGGAGGGCGTGCCGGAGGCGGATAAACTCAAGCTAGGCGGCCGCCAATGGACCACGCGCTTTCTGGCAGTCACGATCCTCTGCGCCTTCGGCTTCTTGGTCATCAAGTACTTCGAGTACACGCACAAGTTTCACGTCGGCATTCTCCCCGGCCAGTACTGGGGTCACCCCTGGTTCGACCTTCAGGCCGCCTACGGCGCCGAGTTCAACATCGAGCTCCGCGAAGCGATCAACTCCGCCGCCTACTCCTTCGGCGAGGGCGCGGTGCCCTACCACATTCGCAGCTTCTACGGCATCTACTACGTGATGACGGGCCTTCACGGCATTCACGTCGTCATCGGCATTGGCCTGCTCTTCTGGATCCTTCGGCTCAACATGAAGGGCAAGTTCAGCAGCGAATACAACACCCCCGTCGACACCGTCGCCCTCTATTGGCACTTGGTCGACTTGGTGTGGATCTACCTCTTCCCGCTCCTCTACCTCATCGACTAGGCGCATCCGATGGCATCCCACGCACAGTCTTCCCACGGACACGCCGAGCACGGCGACGACTACCATCACCACCAGCACATTTCGACAATCCGCACGAACGGCGCGGTGTTCGCGGGCTTGCTCTTCTTCACGGCGCTGACGATTCTCGCGTACCGCTTTCGTCTCGGCGAATACAACCTGCTCGTCGCCCTCATCATCGCCTCGATGAAGGCGTCGCTCGTGTGCACCTGGTTCATGCACCTCAAGTATGAAGCACGCTTCAATGTGCTCTTCTTCTTGGGTTCGGTGCTCTTCCTTTCCGTATTTGTGGGCTACACGGTGAACGACACGGGCCACCGTGGTCGTAACCAGACCATTCAGGGGCGTCGCGTCGACCCGGCGACGGGAGCGTACGCGCACGGTACCGCGGACGTCATCGCGAACAATCCGCAGGGGCAAGCGTTTGAAACGCTCCCACCGGCTCCGCCACCGCCAGCTGGGCAGTAGGCGCACCGGTCCGCACAGGCGGGGCGTTCGCAGAGCGGGCGCCCCGTTTGACGTTGCGGCGCCGCGGCAGACGCCGTGCTGGCGGGCTTGGACGTGCTTTCGGTCCCTTGAATCAACGCCCATGGTGCGCTCTTCGCGGTTGACGGCGCCATCCGCTCATCCAAGAGCCCGGGGAGCGTTCCATGAATGTTGATTGCCCACTTGTCCGCGCCGTCTTGGATCGTCGCGGGAACATGCATGAACGCGTACCGAAGGACCTTCGCGCGGCTGAACGCGCGTTCGCGCGTCGGCCTTCGATGAAGCGCGTGTTCCTCGCCCTTCTGCTCCTTGGCGGCTGCGAGAGCTGCCTGAAGCGCACGGTGGTGGAAGAGGTGACCGTTCACCCCGCGCCGAGCTGCGACGAACCGGCCGAGCCCGAGCTGCTGGCCCAAGGCTCGCTCATGAGCGGCCCGATTCATCGCGAACGCGTCATCGAGCACTTTCGCGTCGAAGCGCGCGGATGCCTGCGTGCGATCACCGTGCGCCAGGAGTGGTCGCGGCAGATCACCGAGGTCGAAGCGGTCTTCGACGACGCGTGGAATCCGATTCAGGTTTGGAAGCGCATGTCGATCCCCGGCGTGCCCGAGCCAGAACAATACGAGGACGTTCGCCTCTACGAGTTTCGCAACGAACCGGCCACGATGACCGAGCGCAACGCCGAAGGCCGCACGCACCGCGCCTTTCGCGGCGGCCAGCCGAACCGATTGGTCGGTCCCGGCCGCGCGCTCATCACGGCGTGGATTCAGCGCGCCGACCTTGAAGTGGGAGAGACGGACCGCGGCATGGCCCTCGATGTCCGAGAGCTCTTTGAGCGGGTGGACGAAGTTGCCCTGCGTCGCGACGCCGATCGCTTCGAGGACGACCTAGGCCGCGAAGTGCGGGTCTACACGGTGTTTGGTCGCGAGTCCGTCTTCGCCGACGAAAACAACATCGTGATCGGCGACCTCGCGGGCCTGCGGCTCGCGACGGACCTCGGCGAAGCTCCAGAGTTTCGGCTTCCTCAGGAAATCGTCGGACCGTAGACCGGGGACCGCGCTCGGCGCGGCCCAAATCAGCCCAGCCGGTCACATTCTCTCGAAATCTGGACGTCGCCCAGTTTACCGTCTTCGTTGCGGCGGGATTTGGCTGGTACCGTTGGGGTATGCACCCTCGGTCTGCTCGTGCCGCACTTGTGTTTGCGCTTCTGTCGTGTGGGGGGGGTCGCTAAACATCGGGGTCGACCTGCGGACCGATTTCGCACCGCTCGTGGAGTTCACGCAGATTCAGGTGCGCGTCGACACACCCGACGGCGAACTCGTCGAGGACGTGATGGCGCGCGCCCTGAACTACACGACGGGGCAGCGCCTCACGACCTTCACGGGCCTGAAGGCGGGCGAGTACACCGTTCGGGCCGCGCTCCTGGCCGAAGACGGACGCCGCGTCGGCAGTCGCGCTGTGCTCGCGCGGGTGAATAGCTCGACGGACGTGACGATCGTCATCACGCGCAGCTGCGTCGGCGTTGTTTGTCCTGGTGCCGGCGATGCCAGCCTGACGGAGTGCTCCGGCGGTCGATGTGTCGCGCCGGAGTGTTCGCCGGAGACGCCACAGTTCTGCGCCGAAGGTTGCACGGCGAACGACGATTGTGCCTCGAGCGTATCGTGCGCCGAAGGAGCGTGCCTTGCGGAAGGATCCTGCATCTTTGTCGGCGACGACAGCGCATGCGACTCGACGGAGTTCTGCGACACGGCCATGGGTTGCGTGCCAAGACCGGATCTTCCGGACGTGGGCATGCCCGACCTCGCACCGATAGACATGGGGCCAGAGGAGTGCGGCATGCCCTGTCCGGTCGAGGGCCGCCCCTGTGCCGTGGGCACCTTCGACTGCACGACGGGCGTACCCGTGTGTTTGGAGACGGGCGCTGGCAACGCGGGCGCCGTCTGCCGCGTCGCCGCGGACCTCTGCGACGAAGACGATATGTGCGACGGCGTGAGCGCCGAGTGTCCAGCAGAAGACACGAAGAAGCCCGCCGGCGAGGTGTGCCGCGTTGCCGTGGGCGAGTGCGACGTGAGCGAGGTCTGCGACGGGACGTCCAACGCCTGCCCCGTCAACGAGTTCCGCCCCGTCGGCACGCGCTGCATCGACGGTGGCTTTTGCAACGGTGACAACGTGTGCAGCGACACCTGCGAGCCGGGCGCAAGCTGCAACCCGGAAGGTGAACCCTGCCGAACGGGCGTCACGGACTGCTCGACTGGCGTCCCGCGCTGCGATGTAGACGGCAACCCGCCCAACGGCAGCACATGCGCCGCGACGGAGATTGGCAGCTTCGGGGCGTGCGGTTCGTTCGGCGGCACCTGCAGCGAATCGGGTACCCGCTCGCGCAGCGTGACCGAGTTCGAATGCAGCGCCGGCGCGTGCGTGTCGAACGAGCGTACGGAAACGGAAGGCTGCGGCCGCGACACGGACGGCGTCGCGTGCGGCAGCGTCAACACGGGCCCCTACGGCGCCTGCGGCGGCTTTAGCAACACGTGCGACGAAACGGGCTGCAGTGCGGGATCGAACACCTCCTGCACGCTCACGTGTCCGATCGGCGTTTCCTACACCGCTCGCTGCAACGATCTCCCGGGCGGCGATGGCGCGGTGAACATCACGGGCCCACCCGGGTACAGCGGCTGCCAGTCCGGCGCCATCGACTTCATCGAATGCTCAGGGAGCGTCGTCGACGGGATGGACATCGACTGCAGCATTGACGAACGCTGCTAGCCCATCCCCCAGAGCCGCACCTGATTGCGATGCTGGCGGCGCTTAGAAAGGCTGCGGCGCGAGCGCCGGGCGCACGGGATCGTCCCCATAGCGGTTCGCGCCGTGCTCGCCTGGTGAAACCAAGAGGATCATCAAGCAAATCGGACCGAGGAACGGCACGCCGGAGACGAAGATCATCGCGCCGCTCGTCCCCGTATCGTGAAGACGGCGGACCGTGGCGCTCACCTGCAGGAGCCAGGTGCTCACCACGATGAGCCAAAGGAGCGGCATCTTTAGGAACTCGGGGCTGGACTCGGCGACGCCGATGAGCGCGGCGATCATCAGGGCGAAGTTGCTCAGAAAAAACAGCCAGTAGTCCCGGGGACGCATCCGGCCTCGGAAGTCGAAGAGCCGCGCCCATGACCGAAGAAACTGTTCCACGCCAACGTACGATAGCGCTCGTCGCCCGCGTTCGGTACCCGACGCAGCGCTGGCGCTCGAGCCGGTCGTCCGTGCGACACGAGGGTTAGCGGTGGGGTACGGGACCTTGAGGGGGCTCGCTGTGCCCTGTATCTGCTCATTATGAAGTTTTTCTGCGCAGGCGTAATCGGCTCGCTCCTTTTACTGGCTTGTGGAGACGACGATGACCCAATCGACGCGGCCGTGGACGGAGCGATGGAGATGGGCCTGGATGCGCCCGTCGAGGCCGCGACGGATCTCGGCGGGGACGCCGCAAGCGATCTGGGTACGGACGGAAGCGTCTGCGTTCCCGCGTGCGAAGTCGGCGACACCCGCTGCGCAGACGGCGCCGTGGAGCGCTGCGAGCTCATCGACGAATGCGAGGCATTCCAGCGGGCGGAAAGCTGCGAGGAAGGCGTCAGCTTCTGCGACTCGACGGCCGACCCCGTCGTCTGCGCACCCGGCTGCGAAGGAGACTTTGACTGCGATGGCGTCATGCCCGCCGACGACTGCGACGATGAGGACCCGATGCTTGGCGCGCGGGCAGCGGATATGGACTGCGACGGCGTGCTCACCGATGACGATTGCGACGATAACGATCCCGAAAGCCTCACGGTCGCCGACGACGCCGACTGCGACGGCGTGCCTCCGCGCGTCGATTGCGACCCGCTCGACGCGGACGTTGGCGCCGATCCGACCGACGCGGACTGTGACAGCCAGCCGGATATCGTCGTCTTTGAAAAGGCCGACGGCGCCGATGCGTCCCTCGCTGAAAATCAGGACTGCATCACGGATGCGGTGTGCATCACGCGAGGGGACGATGACGGCATCTACAACGCGGTCGACGAGGACGCCCACGACGGCGACGCGTCACCGAGCGGCGCATCGATGGCGTCAGGTTTTGCGGGTCAGGAGCTGACGTTTTCGAGCTGGAGCGACGCCATCCTGGGGGAAAACTGGGCGGTGCGACAGCCTTTGGTCCTGCGGCTTGCGGGGGATGGCCAGGAGTTCAATACGCGGAGCTTTTCGTGGACGGCGGCGGAAGGGGCCGACGGCGGCGGCTTCGGATGGGCGCGTGCGGGGGTACGCCGGTTCGTCAAAGAGGCGGATGCCGATCCGGCGCTGCCGGCGAACCAGGATTGCTTCACCCCCGGCGTGTGCATTACGCGAGCCTCGAGCCGCTCGTTCTACAACGCCGTCGAAGAAGACAGCTTCGACGGCTCGGGGCCATCGGGCACGGAGTGGGCAGCGATGGCGACGGCGGACGCCTCGGCAGCGGACTACACGACCTTCTCGACGGCCGTTCCTTCGCCCCGAGACGCCGTCGGCGACGTGATCTCGATGCACATTCTCGACACAAACCTCTACTTCGACATCGTGATCACGCGTTTCGATGGCGGCGCTTCGGGCGGCGGGTTCGCGTGGTCTCGTTCACGCGCCATCGTCTTCGGATGCACGGACCCCTCCGCCGAAAACTACGATCCGCGCGCGAGCGTGGACGAGGGGTTCTGCGGCGAGTGGGTGCTCTTCGAGTCGCCTTCGGGGGCCGACCCCGAACTACCGGAAAACCAAGACTGCATCGCGGACGATGTATGCATTGCGCGAAATGCGCGCGACGGGCTCTACAACGCCGCTGCTTCGTCGATCTACACGCCACCTGGACCCTCGGGCACGCTCTGGACCGCGGCCGAACGGCCGGCGGTCTTCGACCCGGCGGACTATCTCGGGTGGAGTTCAACGATCGGTCGGTCGCCCGCGGAGGCCTATGTAAACCGTCCGCATGGCCTCTGGTTGTTCACCCATCGTCGCGTGTTCGACATTGTCGTGCGCCGCTATCCTCTCGCCTCTTCCGACGGAGGCATCACCTACTACCGGCGTGAGGTGGCGTCCGTGGGCGTTTGCGGAGATGACACGCTCGACCTCGGTGAGGCGTGTGACGATGGCAATGCGGACGACGGGGATGGATGCCAGTCCAACTGTCTGCTCGAGGGGTGCGGCAACGGCATCGTAGAAGACGGTGAAGCGTGCGATACGGGCGCCTTGCTCGGGGGCCGCGCGGGTCTTGTATGCCGTCCAGGCTGTGAACTCGGTGGCTGTGGCGACGGGATCGTCGACACGGACGAAGCCTGCGACGACGGCAACG
>JBCCRV010000402.1:0-6976 GCA_039201085.1 Myxococcota bacterium
AACACGGCGAAGGTGCACTTTGACCCGTCCGCCTCTGCGCGTTTCGGCAAGCGTCTCGTCTACGGTGGCCACATCATCTCCCTGTGCAGCGCCCTGGCGTACGACGGCCTCCAGTCGGCCGTCGGCGTGCTCGCGATGAACGCCGGCACGCATGCCGCGCCGTGTTTTGCGGGCGATGTGCTTCGGGCGCGGAGCGAGGTGCTCGAAACACGTGCTCTTCGCGACGACCTGGGAGCCCTCCGCGTGCGTCTTGTCGGCATCAAGAACGACGGACTCGATGTGCCGCTGCGCGTGGACAAGGACGGACGCCAGCGTCATCACCCCAGCGTGGTGCTCGACGTGGATCTCTGGCTCGCCGTTCGCGCGTAGCGATGGGCGGGCGCGAGGGTAGTTGGTCGCCACGGGCCCATTCGCGCAGCGCGTCCGAGAGCCGCTAGAGCGAGGCGCTCCCTTGCCCGTGACCTTGCCTTTGCTTTCGTTCGCGGTTGCAGTGTTGGCGACCTTGTTCGATCAAGGGCAGCGGCAAAGGCAAGGGAGCGTCGCGCTTTTGGCAATCTTACATGTCACCTGCCATAAGCCGGCGCTCGGAAGGTTGAAAAATCGCGCCGAATAAGGGGTTTGTGGGCGATTTTGGTTCGATCAAGGCCAAGTGCACCGTGCACTAGGTCGTCCCGTCGACTTGACCGTGGGGCGGTTTTGATCAACCCCGTGGCGCCGAGGGACCTATGACAACTGTTACGCGCGCGCTTTTATTCCTGGCTTTGGCTTCGCTTCTGGCCTGCGATTCAGGCAGCGGACGCCGCGTCGGCGCGCGTGACGGTGGCACCGGTTCGATGGACGGGTCGACGGGCGCCGACGGTTCGACGGGAACCTCCGAAGCCGGCACCGCGCCGCCCCCCTCGACCTGTACGCCCACGGGCGGCGAGGGCACCCTGGAGAGCTGCACCGACGGCATGGACAACGACTGCGACGGCCTGCCCGATTGCTCCGACACGGACTGCTCGGGCGTGGGTTCGTGCCCGGTCTGTGGTCAGGTAGACACGCAACTGGGCTCGCCCATAAGCCTGCCCGACGGGGAAGGCGGAACCGATTGCACGGTCGATACGGACTGCCCCACGGGCCAGTCTTGCTTCGATATCGATTCGCCCACGGACCGCGAATGCCGCGAGTCCTACCGCTCCACCCTCGATCTTCAGGGTTTTGGCACGGGCACGTTTGAGTCCGCCGACGACATCGTGAGCATTTGCGTGAACATGGAGCACTCCTTCGTTCGGGACCTCGAGATCGCCCTCGAAGCGCCAAACGGTTCGCGTGTGCGCCTGCAGCGATTCCTCGGCCAGACCGGCGGAGAGATCTACCTCGGTGAGGCGGACGATTGCGACGACGACGATACGCCCGTACCGGGCGTTGGTGCACGCTACTGCTGGACCCCCACGGCGACGCGACCCGCCATGCTGGAGTACGCCAATAGCGGCGGCGCGCTAAACAGCGTTCCCGCGTGTGACCTCCTTGGCTTTGGCCTTGGTGGAGATGCCGAGCAGATGCCGCCCGGCGACTACTCGTCGGCGGAGGACTGGAACAACTTTATCGGCAGTCCGCTTAACGGCGAATGGTCGCTCGTCGTGACCGACCTCTACCCGATCGACAACGGGTACATCTTCGATTGGCAGATCAACTTCTCGCCGCGCGCGATCGAGGACTGCTCCGTTCCCCTCATCTAGAGACCTGACCAGCATTGCCGCGTCGTCGCTTTGCGACGACAGCACGGCGCTTGCAGCCATCTAAACCTGGACCCCTATGCTTATAGGGGCGCTGCGGATTCAGACGCTCCATCCGTCGCACTGTCGGCGAAAATCGCCTGGCGGCACTGCTGGCCAGGTCTCTAGTGGGAAGCCGCCGCCGAGGCGCGGCGCAGGAACGGCGACGCGCCCATCCGTTGGCTGCGCGGACCGAATGCGTATTCGCCGAACGTGCGTGTCACGTGCACCGGCGCGTGATGTCACATGCACGTCGCGGCGCGGCCGTGGAACGTCTAATCGTCGTGGTCCCGGCCCAGGGGAGAAGTGGCACACGCGTTGCGTATGGGCCGTCCCATGCCCATGTCTCGCTTGCTCCCTGTTGCTTTGTGTTTCGCGCTTCCGGTCCTTGGGTGCGGAAGCGATTCCGACGGCTCCGACCCCTGCCCGAGTCCGGGCGCGATCGAGTCGGTGCCGTGCGGCGCGTGCGGCACGCTCGAAAGGTTCTGCGCCGCCGACGGGAACTGGGGTCCCGGGGCATGCATCGAGGAAGGCATGTGCGTTCCCGGCAGCGAGGAGGAAGTCGCCTGCGGCGCCTGCGGCGTGCAAATGGCTCGCTGCTCGGACAGCTGCGAATGGGAACCTTCGTCGACCTGCGTGGGGGAGGGTGTGTGCAACCCCGGGTTCCGCGGGCGCGATCAGGGAAGCTGCGATGCGGGGCAGGTGCAGGACGTCGTTTGCAGTCTTAGCTGCGCCTTCGAGTCGGCGGGACCTTGCGAGTCGAATGAATGCGACATGCCCGGCGCCTTCGAAACGGTCCGCTGCGGAAACTGCGGTTCCGCCGACCGGTTTTGCACTTCGGAGGGCGTTTGGGAGTTTGGCGAATGCACCGAGCCGATGGACGCCTGCGAACCCGGCACGTCCGTCGTCGAGCTCTGCGGCATGTGCGGCACGCGAACCCGGCGCTGCAGCGCCGAGTGTGTTCTAGGGGACGACCAAGCGTGCGAGAATGAAGGCGAGTGTGCGCCGGGCGAGCTGCTTCCGACGAGCGAGGGCTGCGACGCCGGTCAGAGCCGCGTGCTGCAGTGTTCGAACGGTTGCGAGTATGAGGAGCTCGAACCGTGCACGGATATGGTCGTTTGCACCGACGAGGGGAGCGATGCCACCTGCGGCGATGGGATGGACAACGACTGCGACGACCTGCCGGACTGCGCGGACCCGGGTTGCTCCGGCGTGGGCGAGTGCGCCGCGTGCGGTCAGGTGAGCACGGTGCTGCGAAGGCCCGTTCTTCTTCCCGACGGCGAGGGCGCGGGTTCGTGCAGCACGCGCGCCAACTGCGGCGCCGACGAGCTGTGCATTGAGATCGACTCCGGAGAGAGTGAATGCCGGCAGCCCTACCGATCGACGATCGACCTGCAGGGGTTTGGCGACGCCGTCTTCGAATCGCCTGACGATATCGTGTCCGTCTGCGTCACCATGGAGCATTCCTGGCTCCGCGACCTGGAGGTCAGTCTCGAGGCCCCGAACGGAGAGATCGTGCGGCTGCACGAGTTTGGCGGTCGCAGCGGCGGCGAAATCTATCTGGGCGAAGCGAACGACTGCGACACTGCGGACGCGCCCAGCCCCGGCACGGGCGCCCGCTACTGCTGGTCCCCCGGTGCGTCGCGGCCGACGATGCTTCGCTTCGCGGAAACGCGCACGCTCGATACGGCGGAGAGCGACTGCGCTTTCGGGGCGGACGTCGATCAGATGCCCCCAGGCGAGTACGGAGCGGCGGATAGCTGGCGCGGCTTTGATGGCACCGCGCTGAACGGCGAGTGGTCGCTGCTGATTACGGATCTCTGGGCCATCGACAACGGCTACCTCTTCGACTGGTCGATCGCGTTTGCGTCGCGCTTGGTCGAGGACTGCACGGCGCCCCTCGAGCGATAGGCGAACGCGGGCTGAAGGACGGACGCTCGCGCAGACGTGCGCCGGCTTCTCAGCCTTCGAGCAGACGGCGCGCGACGACGTGCGCCTGAATCTCATTGGCGCCCTCGAAAATCGAGAGGACGCGGGCGTCGACGAGGAGACGTGAGGCCGTGTACTCGGTGGCGTAGCCGTTGCCGCCATGAATCTGCACGTTGGCGTCGGCGGCTTCCCACGCGGCGCGCGTCGCGAGGAGCTTCGCCATGCCCGCTTCGAGGTCGCAGCGTTCGCCCTGGTCTTTTCGGCGCGCGGCGAAAAACGTCAGCTGCCGTGCCGCTTGAATGCGCGCGGCCATGCGGCCGATCTTTCTTGCGACGCGAGGAAAGTCGAAGATCGGGCGGCCAAACTGAATGCGTTCGCCCGCGTAGCGAAGGGCGTCGTTGGCGGCGGCCTGGGCGACGCCAACGCCGCGCGCGGCCGTTTGAATACGCGCCGATTCGAAGGTGCGCATGAGCTGCTTGAAGCCCGCGCCCTCGGCGCCGCCCAAAAGGGCGTTTTCGCCAATGGCAAAGCCGTCAAAGCTCAGCTCGTACTCTTTCATGCCGCGGTAGCCGAGCACTTCGATCTCCGTGCCTTCGAGGCCTTCGTCGACAAACTCCGGCTCACCCGGTGCCGGGTCGAGCCGGGTTTTCGGCGCGAGAAACATGCTGAGGCCCTTGTAGCCGGGCTCGTCCGAGTTCGTTCGAGCCAGGAGCGTCATCAGGTCCGCGCGCACGGCGTGCGTGATCCACGTCTTCTGGCCGTGAATCGTGTAGCCGCTGGCCGTGCGCTCGGCGCGCGTTCCCAGGTGCGCAAGGTCGCTGCCCGTGTTCGGCTCGGTAAACACAGCCGTCGGCAGCACTTCGCCGCTGGCGATCTTCGGAAGCCATTCCTTCTTTTGATCTTCCGTACCGCCGCCTTCGATGAGCTCGGACGCAATATCCGCCCGCGTGCCCAGCGAGCCGACGCCAATGTAGCCGCGGCTGAGCTCTTCGGTTACGACGCACATGGCGACCTTGCTCATGCCCAAGCCGCCGTACTCCTCGGGAATCGTCAGGCCAAAGACGCCCATCTCGCTCATTCCGTTTACGAGCTCGATGGGAATGAGCACGTCCTTCTGATGCACCTCTTGGGCGATCGGAATCACCTTCGCGTCGACGAAGCGCGCGAACTGGGTGCGAATCTCTTCCAGCACCGGGCCGTCTTCATCGCGGCTCAGGCCGAGGTCGCCAAAGCCACTCTCGGCAATCATCTTCGCGAGCGTCACATAGGCGTTCGCCGAGGCGAGCTCTTCGTAGAAGGCCACGACGGCGGGCGCCCGCACCGTCGCGGCGATGTCCTCCGCCGTGATGCCGAGCTCGTCGAGGCTCACGGTTTCGCAGGGTCCCAGGTCGATGCCGCCCGGAAGGGCCCGCGCGAGCTCGCCGATGTATGCGGCGGCGATGCGCTGCGGAACTTCACCGCCTACGGCCTCCGCCCAGGCGACGAGCTCCCTTGCCGCCATCGCTTCCGTCGCGAGGTACGAAAGACCGTGCGCAGCAAGCTGCGATGCGTTGAGCGCTTTGCCCTGCACTTTGCCTTCCACGACAAAGCGCTCCCGCATATTGCGAAGGGCGCGTGCTTCGAGATCGAGGATGGCGTCGAGAACGTGTTGCATGCTTCTACAGGGTCGGGGGCGTGACGAGCGCCGTCAAACGGAGGAGGTGTGGCACGAACGTGGGCCGCTGCGGAGCCGCGCGCCGACTTGCACCCGGCGCCGGTGAAACGCGTGCACGCCGGATCTCGAGTTCCACACAGTCGCGGAGATCCGGCCTCATGAGTTGAATGCAGCGCGCGTTTCTTCGAGGTTTTTGAGGCCCCGCCGCGGCGCCGACACGAGGCAGCTCACGGTCCCCGTAATCTTGTTCTCATACATCTTTTGATGGGCCTGGGGCACTTCGGCCCAGTCGAAGCACTCGGTCATCACGGGCTTTACGAGTCCGCGCTCGATGAGCCGATTGGCGCGGCGCGAGCTGTCCGCATCCGCGAAATGGCTGCCGACGATGCGCTTCTGGCGCATCCATAGGTGGCGCACGTCGAAGGTCAGGTCGTAGCCCGTGGTGGCGCCGCAGATGACGATGCGGCCGTGGTTCGCAGCGAGCCAAACGCTCGCCGCGAAGGTGGATCGACCCACGTGCTCGAAGACCACTTCGACGCTCTTCGGTTGGCCCAGGATCTCGCGAATGCGTTTGCCGAAGGCCTTCGTGGCGGCCATGCGGCGGGCCTTTTGCTCTTCGTCTTCGCCCGGTCGGTACTGGAGGTCGGGAAACTCCTTGCGGTTGATCGTGCCGTGGGCACCGACGTCCATCGCCAGCTTGGCCTTTTCCTCGCTCGACACAACCGCGATCGCGCGGCAGCCCGCGACCTTGCAAAGCTGGACGCCAAAGACGCCGAGGCCTCCGGCACCGCCCCACACGAGCACGTCCTCGCCCGCTTCGATCTCCGCGCGGTCCATCAACATCCGGTGCGCCGTGAAGTACACGAGGCCGTAGCTTGCGGCTTCTTCCCAGGTGAGGTCCGGCGCCTTCGGAAGGAGCTGCTGCGCCTGCACGCGGCAGAATTGCGCCATGCTTCCGTCGGGCGTTTCGTAGCCCCAAATCGTTTGCTTATCCGATGCGCCGGGCTCCACCAGGTGGTTGCAGTGCATCACCACGTGGTCGCCGACCTTCCAGTCGCGCACCGCGCTGCCTACCTTCCACACCACGCCGGACGCGTCCGAGCCTGGAATGTGAAAGTCGAGGCCGTGGGACTTGAGGATGTCCACGGGCTTTCCGAGGCCGGCCCAGATGCAGTTGTAGTTCACGCCGGCGGCCATCACGAGTACGAGCACTTCGTCCGGCGCGATGTCCCACATGGGCATCATTTCTTGCTGAAGCACCTCGAGGGGCGGGCCAAAGCGTTCGGGGCGAATGACGTACGCGGGCATCTGCTCCGGCACGTAACCAAGGTCGGGAATCGATTCGAAGGGGGCAGGCACGGTCATGAGGGTCTCCTAGGGGCGCTCGCTGGCGTGGGCACGGATTCGAGTGAGAGGTAGTGGTTACCGAGTTCTTCGACGGGGTCGTCACCGTTTGCCGCGGCGAGCGACTCCTGCACTTTCGTGAGCCCGCCGAGGCGGCGAACGGCGCGCTCGCCGAACTCACGGGCAAAGACCGCCGCCAGCCATGCGGCGTCGTCACTGCGTCGCGCGTCGGCGCTGCGGCGCGGAAAGGCCATCAAGTGTTCGGCGAGCGCTTCGATGCCCTCGCCCGTAC
>JBCCRV010000403.1:0-6957 GCA_039201085.1 Myxococcota bacterium
CCCACATGGGCGGCGTGGAGCGCGACGCCATCGTGCGTGCGCTCGCCGACAGCAATCACAACCAAACGCACGCCGCGCGTCGCCTCGGCGTGAGCCGTCGCGCGCTCATCTACAAGATGGAAAAGTACGGCCTCAAACGACCGCCCAAGAGCGCCCGCGAGAAGTAGCGCCTGCGTGAAGTGGGTCGAGGGCGCCCATGACGCCCGTTCCCGGCGGTTCCGTTCGTGAAGAAGGGGACTTCTGTACCCTCGCCGATCCTTGCCGCGCTGGCGTTTGTGGTCCCGGGACACACTCGCCGACAGAACTCGAAGCAGTCGGTGTGACCTCCTCCACGTACGGGTATCACCGTAGCGGGAAGCGCCCTCGACGACACGTGCGTGCGCTTTCGCGGCGCTGCAACGACCCTCGCGCGCGTCCAGAACGATGGCAACAGGACCCGCCCTTGCGGCCCGCTTCCCGACCTCCCATAGTCTCCCATGCGCCTTGGCGCTATTGACAACTCAGCCCGCCGAAAGGCGCTCCGCGGCTTTGGTCGCACACGGGGGCGATCGGTTTCGACGGGGACGCAGAAGGATCGGTTGCGTATCCGCCGGCTCGGTAGCGGCGTAAAAACCTCCGGGAATTCCTAAGTGCCAACGATAACGCACTCGCTCTCGCGGCCTAATTAGCCCGGAGCCGTCGAAGCAGGGAGGCCGTCAGTGCTCGCTGCGGAGGCGTCATTTGAACTGACTGGCCCCCACGAGCGCCGCTCGGCGTGGGGGTGAGAAAAAGAGAGGATAGCTTCCTGTCGAGCCCGCCCACGGGCGCAAGGGATAGCGAACTTCAAATCGTGGGATACGTGCGTAGACGCCGCTCTGGAACGTTCTCGGACTGGGGTTCGATTCCCCACGCCTCCACCATCTAAACACCTCGACGGCTTCGCCCGTCGAGGTGTTTTTCCTGGGCTTCGCTTTGTCGCTTCGCTTCTTTCGGTCGTGACACGCGTGCACATCCGCCCGGGAAGGTGGGTCACGGTGGTCAGTTGTGAGGGGCGCGAAGGCTGCGTCGAAATCGTGTACTGCGAGGATCTTGTTGTTCGATGCGCGGAGCCGACTTCGCCCAACACGTGCGACACCGGCTGTCCCGCTGGGTTCTTTCCGTGCGACGAAGGCACGCCTGGATATGGAACGATTTTGAGCTTGGACCCCAGCTGCCCGCCGGTCGCTTGCACGACCTCGCCCCCGGAGTTTGACTGCAGCGCCGGTCCGGAGTGCGAGCAGGGTGAAGTGGCCGTCGACTTCTGCCCTGCGCTTCAGAACGCCCCGCGGGCGTTGAAGACCGCTCCGCCCTCGATGGCTACGGGGGCGACCGACACGCGTCTTCGGCGTGCGCGGTTTCGAATCAGCGCGCCCACCGTGAGGGCCAGGTTGATGGCGGCGCCGCTCCAAAGGCCCGCGGCAAAGCTACGCCGTGCGGCCGTGTCTTGGGCGTACTCGAAGCTTGCAAGGGCGACCGTTCCGGTGAACGTGAGCGCGGAGAAGAGAAACATGCCGACCCGGGGGCGGAGCCAGGTAAGGGCCGCGGGAATGGCGCCGACAAGTCCCATCGTGAGCCCCCACGACGCCGCCGGATAGCCGCGCAGTGAACGGCCGTCCGTGAAGGGATCGATCATGCTGATGAGGCTGGAGATCCCGAGGCCAACGATCAGCACGCCGGTCGTGAAGACGGGGAATCGGTGTCGTCCGGCGGTGAGGCAACTGCAGCGTGAGGTTGCGGGCGTAGGTGGCGTCGACGCGCGCCCAGGACCCGTCGATGCCTTCACCCAGGGCTTCTTTGAGTCGCAGATACTCCGCACGAAGGGCGTCCTGCATTTCGTTCGATGCGCGCAGGGCGGCGAGGGACGTTTCCTCGGCGCGAGCGAAGTCTTGTTGCAGGCTTTGAACGGTGGCGCGGCGCGCGTCGCTTGTTGGTTCGCCGCAGCGTTCGTAGGCGCGTGCCAGTCGAAGGCCAGCACGTGCGAAGCGCAGCAGTATCGTTTCGACGCGCACGTACTCGTCGGCGCCGAGGGCGGCGTCGAGTGCGACCTCTTGGGCCGCGTGGCTCGGGTCGTCCTCGGCGAGCTGTGCTTCGAGCAGGAAGAGTTCGAGGCACGGGAGCAAGGCGTCGTCGGCGCCGCCAACCTCGAGGAGCGCGGCCCTAGCGTCGCGGGCATCGATGGCCGCTTCGAGCGCCGTCTCCGCGCGGTGGCTATGCCGGCCCCAACCGATGTCCGCGTTTACGGGTTCGACGAAGGCAGCGAACACCAAGGTCAGCGCAACGCTCATGCGGAGAGCCACTAGAAGCATCCCTCAAAGCTAAGGGAGCTTCCGCGCGCGGCGAGCGAGATTCGACGAGCCCGCGCGCCGATAATGAGCCCACCGAGGGCGACGGCCGCGTCAACGGCGCCGCTCGCCAGCAGCCCGGCGCCCATGCCACGAAAGCGCGGTGCCACATCGGCGCTGAGGAGGGCCACGCCGCCGCCTATCGATGCGAGCGCCCAAAGGCTCGTCGCAATCCGCCCGCGCCGGGACGGGCCCTGGACGGACCACGCGTCGAGGCTGAGCAAGGCGCCGATGCCGCCGAGGGCCACGCCCGTCGCCGTGAGCCGGACGCGTGCGCTGTCGATCCGCTGCCCCGGCGCGCCCGTCGCGCCGAGGACGGCGAGTCCCCCCGCCACCATCGTCGCGCCAAACACCAGCGGAAGAACGCGCCAGCCCTCACGTGGCGCCTCTTCCGGACGAAGGCGTCGTCGAATCTCGCCCCACGAGACGTCCAGCTCCGTACCCGCCTGCAGGGCGGTCTGCAGTTCTTGCGGAGAGCGCGCCGGATCCACCGCGGCGAGCGCGTTCGCGCGTCGCACAACGTCTGGCCCCAAGTCGGCGAGTCGCCCTGCTTCGGCCACGACCCGTGCACAGCTGGCCATCGCCTCGCGGGTCGAGGGCAGTTGTTCACGGAGAGCCTGCGTGGCAGACGCCACGAGCGCTTCGCCCAGGGCGCCGCTCCCGTCGGCGGGGATGTGCACCTGGCGTAAGCGCTGGTCGAGCAGGAGTGCCGCCACGCAGGCGTCCATGGGCATGCTGCGATCGGCAACTTCGATCGCGCGTTCGCGGTCCTGCGCCTCGAGCGCTTCGGCCAGTGCAAAGGAGGGCGCATCCGCCTGCACATGGGCGGCGGTCGCGGTTAAGGCGAGAAAAAGAAGGGAACGAAACACGATCCATCCAAATCGTTAAGACAAGATGAAGAGCGGACTCGCTTTGGTTCCGCATATTCACCCGCAGCACACTTTTTCTGCGCGGGCGCGTTCACGCCGCGGAGGCCTACGCTACGCGTAAGGCGCTGCATGGTCCGCATTCACCAGCAAGGTCCAGTCGTTGCGACGGTCTTCGCTGCGAAAGTGAAAGCGCACGTTGACCGCGTCCCGCGGCTTCTCGCTGAGCCAGCATGCCGCTCCGATCCACTTGTCGCTCACGGCCCGGCTGAGTGGGCCCAACTCGTCTTCGAGTTCGCAGCGCTGCGGGACGCACCAGTGGGGATCGAGCTGCGAAAGGTGAACGGGCTCGGGTGAGCGATGTTCGTGCGACCAGAGTTGAATGGCGTTGGCGGCTTCCATCGCCGCGTACGTTCGCTTGATGTCCTCGCCGCCATCTTCCTCCAGGGCCGCGGCGAGCAGCACGAAGGCATCCGCGTTCGTGACGTGGTAGGCGCGCGTCAGGCTTCCTTCGGCGAAGGAGGGAAAGCGGCTGTGGGCGGCGAAGGAGACCACGTCCCGCCCTAGAATGACGGCGTGCTTGTTAGCAACGGCAAAGGCGGCCACCACGACGGTCGGTTCCGGTCGGCCGCGAAACACTCCGTCGAAGCCTTTCGCCATGTCCAAGCCGTGAATGGTGAAAGAGAACTTGGGCATGGGCCTAGGACGTATATCGTCGTGTTTGCTCCACGGGCAACCAGCGAATGGGGAGGCGAAGTGAACGGGCAAGCACGCAAAGACGACGGCACGACGAAGGCGCGCCTGCTCTTCGTCTGCAGTCGAAACCAATGGCGAAGTCCGACGGCGGAGTTGCTCTTTCGCTCGAACGGTCGCGCCGAGGCGCGCTCGGCGGGTACAAGTCCGAAGGCACGACGAAGGGTGAGCGCGGCGCTTCTGGCCTGGGCCGATCGCGTCTATGTCATGGAAAAGCGCCATCGGACGCTGCTCGAGCAGCGTTTCGGCCGCGATGGTCTGCCGCCCGTCACCGTTCTCGACATTCCAGACGAGTGGGAAGCGGGCGATCCAGAGCTCGTTGCGCTGTTGCGGGCGAGCCTTTTCGAGTGGTTCGACTAACCCCCAGTGGGCTTCGCTTTTCGCTCGCCTGTGGCGCAATGGCTGCTAAGGCAAACCCGTGGGGACCGACGGCAAGCCGAAGAAGGAAGACATCGCTCGGGCGCTCATGCTGCGCGGCAACCTGTTTGTGCACTTGGACCCGCGCGGAGATTCCGTCCTCCTTCCTGACCACCTGAAGAAGCAGCCCCAGGTGCTCCTCCAGGTGGGTCTCGACATGCCCGTGCCCATCCCCGATTTGAGGGTGGACGACGAGGGGATCAGCGGGACGCTGTCGTTCAACCGGACGCCTTTTGGATGCGCCGTGCCTTGGGACTCGGTCTTCGCCCTCGGCGGCGACGATGGACGCGGCATGGTCTGGCCAGAGTCGATGCCCCCGGAAGTGGAAGCCGAGGTCGATCGCGAAGCCGGCCGAAAGCCGCCCCTGGGCCTCCGGGTGGTCGAAGGCGGCGACGCGGCCGTGTCTTCATCCGCGGAAGGCGTTTCGAGCGCAGCTCGAGCCGAGCCGAGCGATGCGGCGGAACCTGCCGTCGCGAGCCGTCGTCGCGGCCACCTGCGCCTCGTGCACAACGCTGACTGACGCCGCGTTCAACTAACGCTGCGTTCGCCGCATTCAGCCAATTCCGCGTTCAACGCGACTCGCCCGCCCTGCAGCGATCCCTCGCCCCCAACCGAGCGCCGGCTCAAGTCCCAGCGTGCTCTGCCGATGGATCGTATGTGCGTGCCCTCCGCTCCGTTCCGTCTCTCACCCAGCAGCTCCGTGCCGGAGCCCAGGTGGACACGTCCGAGGCGCAGCTTGGCGGCGCCGATCTGAGTGGACTCGACCTGAGCGGCCGGGACTTTCGCGACGCCGACCTGCGATCGGCCAATCTGGCGGGCGCCACCCTGATGGGGGCCGATTTGCGCGGCGCGGTCCTGAGCGGCGCCAATCTCTCGGGCGCAGAGCTCGCGGGCGCCGATCTACGGGGGGCGCAGCTCGAAAACGCCAACGCCGCGCAGGCGGGCTTCGGTCGCGCGAAGGTCGACGAGGCGGTGTTTTTTGGCGCCGACTTGACGGACGCCTCCTTCGTCGAAGCAAGCGCCGAAGGCGCCGACTTTCGCGCCGTTACCGCACCGGGCGCGCGCTTTTGCAGCGCGTCCCTCGCCGACGCCAACTTCTCCCGCGCCAACCTGCGTGGCGCCGACCTCGAGGGCGCTGATGTTCATCGCGCGGTCTTTTTGCATGCCGATCTCTGCCGAAGCCGGCTTCGCGGCCTGAGTCGCTTTCGCGATGCTTCGTTTCTTTCAGCGGACGTGCGCGACGTGGACTTCAGCGGCGCCTACCTGCTCCGACGGCACATTCTCGATTCGAACTACCTCGACGAGTTCCGCCGCCAAAGCCGCATGCACCGCGTGATCTACGCCGTGTGGTGGGCAACGAGCGACTGCGGTCGAAGCATGGGGCGTTGGGCGCTGCTCACCCTGATGATCACGTTTCTCTTCGGCGCCGCCTACAGTGTTAGCGAGATCGACTTTGGCGGCCATCCCACGTCGCTATCGCCCTGGTACTTCAGCGTCGTCACACTCACCACGCTCGGCTACGGCGACGTGCTTCCCGCGTCTGTGGGCGCCCAGCTGCTCGTCATGGCGCAGGTGGCGATGGGGTATTTCATGCTAGGCGGTTTGCTCAGCATTTTCGCCGCCAAGATGGCGCGCCGGGGGGAGTGATGTTCGCGCAAGCACTCGCCAAACGTAAGTACCGCAAGGGCCGTCTCGAGGACCTCCCGTCCTTTCCCGCCGTCGTCGCGGACGGACTTCGCCGGCTGCGCGATCCGAACCTACCGCTCGCCGAAGCGGGCGAAACCGTGGCGGCCGATCCCGCCGTGAGCGCAAAGGTGCTCAAGATGGCCAACAGCACGGCCTTCGCCCTTCGCCATCCCGTGCGAAGTGTGCCGCATGCCGCGTCGCTCTTGGGGCGCGGCGCGCTCGAGTCGCTCTTACTTGGCGCGATGGTTTCTGGCGCCTTGCCCGCCCCGGCGGGATTCGACGCCCGTGCCTTTTGGACCCGCGCCGCAAAGCGCGCGCTCATTGCGCGCGCCGTCGCCAAGGACCTGGCCGCGGGCGCCGAGAGCGAAGCCTTCACCCTCGGCCTCCTGCAGGACATGGCCGTGCTCTATCTCCTTCGCAGCCAGAGCGACTACGCGCGCGTCTACGAAGGAGGCGCGCCGGGCCTGCACACGCGGGAGCAATGCGCCTTCGGCTACGACCACGCCACCGTTGCCGGCTGGATGGCGGAGCAATGGGAGCTGCCCGCAAACCTTGTGCAGGGATTGAGCGAGCATCACTCGGTCGAGCCATCGCCGTCGACCTTTGTGGCCCACATCGAGCACGCGGAAGAAGAGGGCTTTCTGGCCGCCGCCTCCGACACGTTTGGCGTCGACGAGGCCCAAGCGAAGCGATGGTGGTCGGCCTCCGAAGAGGCCGGCGCCATGGGCGCCATGCTCCGCTGAGGAATCTGTTGCTTTCGAACCGATCTGCGTAGCCGTGGCCGAGTTTGGCGCAACACATTCCGAGGTAGGCGGTGGCTGCGCGGAGTACGCAGATGTTCACGCTCGGCGAATCGAGCGCAGGGGCTGCCGCTC
>JBCCRV010000404.1:0-6929 GCA_039201085.1 Myxococcota bacterium
GAAGAATTGGGTTGGGGTAACAGCCCCTTCCCAATTCCAGCCTTCAGCCTTCAGCCTTTTGCCTTCAGCCTTTTTTTAACCTTCATTTAGGGGTTGACCCAGCGCCGTGCCGACCAGGCCCCATTCATAGCGGCGCCGGCGGACGGCGAAGGCGCCCAGACCAAGCAGAAGGGCGAGGGCGGCGCTCGAGAGGCCTCGGTCCCGCGTGGCGGCGAGCAGCGCATCGTTGGCCTGCACGAGCCCGGCGCCGTAGCGCGTTCGGTCCTGCTTCGCCTTTGCCGTTTCTTGAATGATGCGCTCGACGGCTTCGGGGTCCGTGACGCCCGCGCTTACGAGCAGCGCAGCCACGCCCGCAACATGGGGCGCGGCCATGCTTGTTCCCTGGTAGCCCAGGTAGTCGTTTTGGTCCGGCTTGCGCGGAATCATCGTGTTCTGCAGCACGCCGTCGGGTAGGCCGTCGCGGTTCTGGTCGACGCGAAGGTCGCCGCCAGGTGCGACGATGTCGAGGTGGCGACCAAAGGACGAGTAAAAGCTGAGCGTTTCGTCGAACCGCACGGCGCCTACGGCAAAGGCATGGCGTGCCGCGGCGGGGAACTGCACGCGCCCGCGGCCCGTGTTGCCGGCGGCGACCACGACGACGGCGCCCTTTCGATGCGCGTGGCGAATCGCGTTTGAGATCGCCGCCGAAGGGATCGGTCCGCCAAGCGACAGGTTCAGGACCTTGGCGCCGTTGTCGACGGCCCAGCGAATGCCCGCGGCCACATTTCCGTAGCGACCGCCGCCGCGGTTATCGAGGACGCGGATCGGCATGATTCGCGCGTCCGGAGCTACGCCGGCGACGCCCACGCCGTTGTTGGTCGTTTGCGCGATCGTCCCGGCGACATGCGTGCCGTGTCCGTGCCCGTCGTCCGGTGTGTCGTCGCCGTCGACGAAGTCCCAGCCGGGAACGAACGCGGTGCCTGCCAAGTCCGGTACCTGCCGTGCGCGCCCGTGGTCCCGGTAGAGCACGCCCGTGTCGATCACCGCGACGACCACCCCTTCGCCGCGGCTGCGCCGCCAAGCAGCAGGCATCTGAATTTGGTCGAGGTGCCATTGATGCTTGTAGTAGGGATCGTCCGGTACGAAAGGCTCGCCTCCGTCGCTGCGTTCAACTTCTTCGCCCAGCCCGACGTATTCGAGCGCGACATGCTGATCGAGGTCGAGCTGGAAGGACGCTTCGATCTCGACGGACTCGATGTCTGCTTCGTCTTCGAGCGCCTCGCGAAGGTCCGCGAGTTCCGAGGGGGGAACGAGAATGCGGTAGAGGGCCGCCGATTCGCTCAGGGCGATTTCGAGCCCGTCGTGGTCGAAGGGGGCGATTGCCCGCTCCACCTGCGCATCGAGATGGCGTCGGGCGCTTGCCCCCACATCATCGTTCAAGTCGACCAACACCGCCACGGGCCCCGTCGGCGACTGGACAAGGAGCGGGCTCCAATCGGGTGCGTCGCACGGCGTGGCCACGCAAGGCCGGTCCAGTTCGCCGGTCAGCACGTTTCGTTCGGGCGGTGTGTCCGCGTCGTAGCGGGCAAAAAAGGCCGATGCAGAGAGAGCACCCAGGGTCAGAACGGAGGCGATCAGGAGACGCATATCCAGGAGGTTAGGGACGCGCGCCCGGCCCCGCCACCACCGCGCGCATGTCAGTCTAGCCGCGTGATGATATAAGATTATGAAATTATTGTGCTTTTAAGATGCTTCTGGGCCGCTGCGAGGAACGTGACGGAACGCGCGGGCTCCGGCACCCTCGGCGGGTGCATACGCTCCTACGGACGGCTATCACGCTTCTCGCGGGCTGCGGATCCGCCGCGCACCCCTCCCTCGGTGTGGCGCCCGCTCCGAGCCCCGCCGCGCTTGTGCTCGCAAGCCCGAGCCCCAGCGAGTCCGAACCCGTGCTGCCTAGCGAACCGATCGCCGACCTGAACCTCGGTTGCCGCGACGCCCTGCTTGCGGAGTTCGCGGCGGACATGGCGTTTCTTCGCGCCTCGGGCGGCACCGAGCCATCGGGCGAAGGGCTGGAAGCACGGCTCGCGTCCGCGAACGTGTTCGCGCACGCCCGCTTCGTCACGACGGACGCCGCGGAGCGCGCATCGGTGGAGCGCTGGATAAGCCGCGTTCGTGCGCGCGCGGAGGGCGACGTGCGCTGCGGTGAAGGCGTCGCCTCCGGTCCGCACGGCGCCCATCGCGTTGTTGTGGCGATCGAATGGCTTGGTGAGCTGGCGGCGGGCGACATCGACTTGGATGAGCGGACTTTTCACGCGAGGATTCATCCGTCCTTTTCCGATGGCTACGTCGCGGCCATTCGCGCCGACGGACGCGCCGAAGCGTTCGCATTGCCCGCAGCGGTATGGAGCGATGGCGAACGTCGGCTCGCCCTTCCTACGGACGTCGTCGCCGCCCAGCTCATGGGATCGGGGCAGACGGGCCCGCGAGTGCTCGCCCTCTGGCGGGATCGGCTGCGAGATGTGCCACCGCTGCCGGCGGGGTCGTCGCCCCTGCAGCGTGTGCAGCGGCTGCGAGAAGATCTTGGCGCGGGTCCGCTGCGTGACAATCGGCTCCTGCGCGAAGCCGCGGCGTCGCACGCGTCGGACGTGTGTGCAGCCCGCCAAGCTCGCCATGCGTTTCGCACTTGGCCGGCCGAGCGCATGCGTTCGCTCGGCCTACGGGCGCGCCACCTCGGCGAGGTGGTCGGTCGAGCTGCCAGCACGGATGCGGCCCTTGAAGCGCTCGCGCGCAGCCCCAGTCATCGTCTCGCCCTCACGGACCGTCGCTTCACGGACGGCGGCTTGGCGAGCGTGGGCACCGCGGGTGCACGCTGCGTGGTGCTCTTCGTCGCCGCCTGGCCGCAGGCGATTGGCGGCTAGCGCTCTTTTCGAAGCTTGCGCTGGGCTGATACCTTCCGCGCATGCAAACGGTGGCCGAACTTCGCGAACACGCGGACCAGAAGCTTTTCGGTGGGAGCCACCACGAAGCGCTGCACGCGTATGCGCTGCTCGTACAGCTTCAGCCGAACGATTTGGATGCCCGCCTCCGCATGGCGGACACGCTCCTCGCGATGGGCGAGGTTCAGGCCGCGGCGTATGTCTACACCCTCTTTGCGCGCCATGCCTGCAACGGCGGCTACCCCCTTCGAGCCATTGTGGCCGTCAAGGTGCTTGAGGCGCTGGAGCCGGAGCTCGGTGCGCTCACCGACCAGATCGCCGCCGTCTACGGGAAGGGCTCGGAGCGGCTTGGTCGCGGCGTTCGTCTTTCGCTTGGGCGCGAGCAGGCATCCTTGCCCGAGGGCTTTCTTCTCGATTCGCCCCCGCCGCCGGAGGAGCTTCTTCCGGCCGCCGCGCGCATTGCCGCCGACCTTTCGCGCATTGCCGCGTATCCGGAGGCCGTTCCTCCGATTCCGGTGTTCAGCCAGCTTCCCAAGGAAGTGTTCGCGCAGCTGCTAACGCGCGTCACGCTTCGACGAACGGGCGCCGGGGAAACGCTGATCAACGTTGGCGAAGTGGGCGAGTCCTTCTTCGTGCTGGTGCGTGGACGCGTGCGTGTCACCGCTGCCAATGGCACGCCCCTCGCGGAGCTACGCGACGGCGCCGTGTTTGGCGAGATGGCTCTGGTGTCGGACCAGCCGCGCAGCGCCAGTGTGGTGACCGAAGACGACTGCGATCTGCTCGAGTTCGATCGCAAGCATCTGGAGAGCTGGACAGCGGACGTCAGCGCACTGGGCGCGGCCCTTCGCGGCTTTGCGCGTCAGCGCTTGCTCAAGAATCTGATGGCCACCTCGCCGCTCTTCGCGCCCCTCTCGGAGACTCAGCGCGTCGACCTGATGGCGCGCTTCACGGCGCACGAGGTGCCCGCGGGTACGGCGCTCATTCGCGAAGGCGAACCCGGCCGCGGGCTTTACCTCTTGCTCACCGGCGAAGCGGAAGTGTCCAAGGATGCCGGCGGCCATAATATGGTCGTGGCCACCCTGCACCCGAGCGACGTGTTCGGCGAAATCGCGCTCGTCCTGGAAAAGGAAACGACAGCCAACGTGACGGCCACGCAAAACAGCACCGTGCTCTTCCTTGCCCGCGAGCTCTTCGATAAGCTCGCGGGCGCCTTCGAAGAGATTCGCGCCTACGTCGAAGAGCTCGGCGACGAACGGCTGATGGACACGCGCATCAGCATGACCGCGCCCCCACCTCCACCCGACGAGATGGAGTTCGAAATCGACGTCGACGTGCTTCTCTAACCAACCCTCGCCCGTGGCTGTCCGCTGGGCGAGGGCCTTACAGGCTGGTACGATCACAGGGTGCGAGCTCCTTTAAACAAGGCACGCGTTGAGGCGTTCATGCGAGCCCTCGGGAGCCGCAGTCGAGGCAGCGGTCGTGTGTATCTGACGGGAGGCGCGACGGCGCTCTTGCACGGTTGGCGCGAGATGACCGCTGACATCGATATCAAGCTCGACCCTGAGCCACTTGGCGCGTTTGAAGCGATCGCGAAGTTGAAGAACGAGCTCGATATGAACGTCGAGCTCGCTTCGCCAGACTTATTCATTCCTCCCGTTCCCGGTTGGCGGCAACGATCCCTCTTCATTACCAGAGAGTGGGACGTAGAGTTCTACCACTTCGATCCGCTCTCGCAGGCGTTGGCAAAACTCTCACGTGGCTATGAGCGGGACGTGTCCGATGTTCACGCCATGCTGGCGGAAGGGCTCTTCCGCCGGGAGTCGCTGGTGGAGGCCCTCGAGTCCATTGAAAGCGACTTGATTCGCTATCCGGGGCTCGATGCGCATCGCTTCCGGCAGCGGGTGATGAACTTTGTAGGGGGTGGTGAATGAGTCTTGAGAAGCAGGTTTGCGAACTCCCGGGGGGCCAGTTGGTGGCTACGGGGCTGCAGGACCTGCGCGCGGGGCATGCGACGCCCGAAGCGCACCTTGTGAGTGTAGCGGCAACACGTTTGCGACTTGCGGGGGTGTCGGTCCCTCAGGCTCTCTCCAGCGACCCTCAGCTCCAGCTTTACCTTGCCCTTGGTGCGACGGACGTCGCCGATCCGTATGTCCAATACAACGCGTGGCTCCGTGAGCTTACAAGCTTTCTCGAAGCGCTCGAACGGCGCGTGGCGGGCTAGGGCCTGTTGCCAAACTCCTATCATTCTCGATCCGTTGACTCGGGAGTTCGGAACCGTAAACCGGTTCGACCTTTATTTGATTGCCACGGATCCACCGCTCCCGCCGACCTCTGCGTTGCTCGTCCTGGAATGGCAGGAGCCGTCCTTCGTCCTCGCGCCTTGATCTCGACCCGACCGACGAATCCGAGGCAATCAAATGAAGGTCGAACTGGTCTAGCTGCGATAGTCGGCGTTGACGCTGACATAGCCGTGGCCGAGATCGCAGGTGAGGTACGACGCGCTCGCATCGCCTTCGCCGATCGATACGCGAATCTCGTACTTGGGTAGCGCCATCACCTTTGCGGCGGCTTCCTCCACGGCGAGCGTCACTCTTGAAACGCCGTCGGCAAAGAGCAGCACGTCGTTGACGGCGACGGTGAGTGCGTTCGGATCGAATGCAACGCCCGCGCGACCGGCGGCGCCGGCGATGCGGCCCCAGTTTGGATCTTTGCCGAACATGGCCGTCTTCACGAGGTTCGAAGTCGCGACCGTACGCGCGACGGTGAGCGCGTCCGTTTCACTTTGGGCGCCGGATACGATGACCTCAGCCACGTGCTCGGCGCCTTCGCCATCGGCCACGATCATTTCGGCCACTTCACCGAGCACATCCCGCAGGGCCGCGAAGAACGCTGTGGGCGCGGCGCCACCGGCGGACGACATCGCGAGGATCGTGTCGTTCGTGGACGTGTCGCCATCCACGGTGATGCGGTTGAAGGTGCGGTCGGTCGCTTCGCGCAGCGCCTGCTGAAACGAATGCTCCACCGTTTGACACGGTGAGTCGCTCACCACGAAGGCGAGCGTCGTGGCCATGTTTGGATGAATCATGCCGGCCCCCTTGGCGATGGCCAGCACGCTTCGCTCCTGACCTTCATGCACAAAGTTGCGCCGGGCGGCCTTGATGCCGCGGTCCGTCGTCAGAATTGCCTCGGCAAAGCGTTTCGCTCCCTCCGCGTTCAGGTCCTTCGCGAGCGTGGGCATGGCAGCGTTCATCGTCTCCACCGGCAGGCGAACGCCGATGACCCCGGTGGAACAGGGCGCGACGTCTGCCGCGATGAGCTCATCGCCGTATGCCGCCGCAAAGGCCTCCAGGGTGGACTTCGCGTCGGCGAGCCCGACCTCGCCGGTCGCGGCGTTGGCATTGCCGCTGTTGACCAGCGTGGCGCGAAGTTGGCCAGCCGACACGGCGCCCTTTGCGAGCGTGACCGGTGCAGCGCATACGAGGTTCTGGGTGAAAACGCCGGCGGCGCCGTAAATCACATCGCCTACGATGGCGCCCAGGTCGAGACCTTGAGCCTTGATGCCGGCGTGCACGCCGCCAAAACGAAAGCCGCGAACGGGCGCAAAGAGCGGGTTGGTCACGTCGCGGAGCGTGAACGCCAGCGACGAAAGCGTCCATGGCTTTCGACTTGAGGTACTAGTACCTCTCGGAGTTCCACGGCAAACTCATCCAGTTCGGTTTGCTAGGGACGCGGGATCGGGCGTGGTCGAAGCGGAGGCGCTTACGGCGCGATGCGACTCACGTACACGGCGCCGGAGTCCCGTGCGTCGTTGTCTTCTTGGCCGCCCTCTGGCTCGACGCCTCGGGCGCTGCTGTCTTCGAGGTGGGCGCCTACGGCGAGCGTGTTTCCGCTCAAGGCGAGGGCGCGGCCGAAGGCGTCACCGGCGTCCGTGTTGGACGCCTTGATGTACGTTCGCTGGGACCAGCGACCACCCGTGCGCACAAAGAGGTACACCGCGCCCGCGTTCTCGGCGTC
>JBCCRV010000405.1:0-6924 GCA_039201085.1 Myxococcota bacterium
ATCTATCTACCATTCGTCGTTACTCTGGCTTTTGGGTTGGACGCGCCCAAAAACCCCCCGGTGGCCCCGGCGCCGTCGCGGTGCGCCGGCCCGACTCGGGCGATCGTCGGTGAAGTCTGCCGATCCGGCTCAAGCACGCCCACGCAGGCGCATCGGCATGCCGTCCTTTGGCCGAAGCGTGATCAGCGGTTCGAGCTCGGCTTCGCGAATCGGTTCCGCTTCGAAGCGAAGGGCCAGCGCGGCGAGAATCAGCTTGGCTTCAAGCATGGCGAAGTGGTTGCCGATGCAAATGCGCGGGCCGCCGCCAAAGGGGAAGTAGGCAAAGCGATCGCGTGCCTTTTCGCGCTCCGGCGTGAAGCGCTCCGGATCGAAGGCTTCGGGGTTGTCCCAGTATTCGGGATGGCGATGCACGATGAACGGGCTCGTGAGGATGAGGCTGCCATCGGGCAGGTGGTAGCCGTCGAGCACTTGGTCGCCGACGGGGCAGCGGCCCGTCATCCACGCGGGCGGGTAGAGGCGCATGGCCTCCTTCAGCACCTTCTCGCAGTAGACGAGCCGCTTGCTCGCTTCCATGAGGGCGTCGGCGCGCGCTTCCTCGTCCATCGGCGCAAAGAAGAGGTCGCCCTCACCAAAGACTTCGTCCACTTCAGCGTGCAGCCGCTCCGTGACTAGCGGGTGTTTGCCGAGCAAGTAGAGCGCCCAGCTAAGCGCATTGGCGGTGGTCTCATGGCCGGCCAGGAAGATCGTCATGACTTCGTCGCGCAGCTGCGCGTCGTTCATCTGCTCGCCCGTCTCTTCGTCCGTCGCGTCCATGAAGAGTCCGAGCAGGTCGTTCTTGGCCGGCTCCTTTCGGCGGCGCTCGACGGCGCCGAGCACGACGCGGTCGAGCGTCTCGATCGACGCTTGAAGCGCGCGGTTGCGCGGCGTGGGGATCGGCGGGGGCAGATCGACGGGCGCGTTTAGGCGCCGGTTCACGTCTTCGATCATGAAGGAGACGGCGCTGCCGATTTCGTCGGCGCGCTCCGTCACGTCCAGGCTGAGCATGGTGAGGCCGATGATGCGCAGCGTCACCTTCATCATCTCTTCGTGAATGTCGGGCTCTTCGCCGTCGCTCCACGCCTGCACCATCTCGCCGGCGCAGCGGCCCATCGTTCCCGCAAAGGAGGCGATGCGCTTCCGGTGAAAGGCGGGCTGCGCGATGCGGCGATTGCGCAGCCAGGACGGACCTGAACTCGTCAGCAGACCGTTGCCCAATACGAGGCGCAGCTTGTAGACGCCGCGCGTCAGCTTGGAAAAGTCGTGGTGCGAGGCCTGAAGGATCTGCCGAATGAGTTCGGGACTCGACACGAGGTGCGTGTCGAGGCTGCCGAACTCAAAGCGCACGACGTCGCCGTAGCGCCGCCGCAGTTCGATGAACTGGCGAAGCATGGCGGCGGGATCGAGCTGCATCGTCGCCATATGGCCGAGGACGGGCAGCGCACCGGGCGGCGAGGGCGCCCACTCCGTGCCCTCCGGCGCGGGACCGCGCCGCCAGGTGATGCGGCTCGGCGCAAAGGGCCGAAGGGCGTCCGGTAGAAGGGCGGTGCGGCGGCGCTCTTCGGCGTAGCCGCGGGCGCGCTTGAGCAGCATGGACGGGTCGGAAGGGCGTTGTGCGTGCATAAATAGAATCCGATTCTTGTTCTTTTTAGCCGCAGCTGTCATGCTTGGCAAGACCGATGAGCAAAGCGTCCCTTCGAACCGGCACGGCGCCCAAACAGGCGCGCAGCGAGCAGACCCTCCAGCGCATCCTGGACGCGGCGGAGGCCCTCATCTGCGAGCGGGGTCTGGCGGCGGTGTCGATCGCGGCGATCGTTCGGTCCGCCGGAAGCAGCGTCGGCGGCTTTTACGGGCGTTTCAAGGACAAGGACGAGCTGCTTCTGGCCCTCTCGGAGCGTCAGCAGGGGGCCATTCGCGACCAGCTCGCCGCCCTCGGCCAGCCCGAGACCTGGGTCGGTCTTGACCTGCGCGCCATGGTCCAGCGCCTCGTGATGGCCCTTCAGCAGCATCTAGAAGGTAGAGAGCGGCTGATCGCCGCATGTCTTGAGGCCGCCGCCCGCCATCCCGAGCGCTGGGCACCGGCCGCCGCCTTTCGCAACGAAGTGGTGGACCGCGCCATTCGAATCCTGCTCCTGCGCCAAGACGAGTTTCGCCACGACGATCCCGAGCTCGCCGCCGGCTTTGCGATTCGCCAAGCCTTCGCCCTCTTCGACGTTCGCTGCCTCTACGAAACCCACGCCCCGAACCCTGGGGACGCGGTCATGGGCCGGGAAGCCGCCCGCTCGATCGCCGCCTACCTAACGTCCCCGTAGGTGCCCAGGCGGCTTCGCCGGTAAGGCGTCTAGCTGTCAGCGCGTTGCGTACGCACCCAAGCACACGCCGTGCGGCGCGCTGACCCTGCACCGCATCCCCACGGCGCGGCGCGCGCGGCTGGCCTCCGCCCCCAGCAAGCGTGGGTGTCGCCAGCAAGAGTGGGTGTCCTTCGTATTTCCCGGCGCTCAAAAGTGGGTGTCCTTGCAAGCTCCTTGCTTGCAAGCTCCTTGCAAGCTCCTTCTCGTTGCTCTGGCACCCTTACGCATCACGCACTGGCGCCTAACGGCCGATGCACGCGCTCTGACAGTTTGTTGGGCTGCAGGGATCGGCCTCGGCTTGCATGCAGGACAGACACGCCGCTTGAACGTCCGGTGGCTGTTGGGTGCAGAGCACACCGAGCATGGCCGCGGCCGGGTCTGTGCACGAGGCCAGCACTCCGGACAGTTCCACGCATGGCGCCTGGGCCTCGGGCTCGCTCTCGGCGTTCAAGAAGAAGTGCGCGCCCAACATGCCGCCGCCGACCACAAGAAGGAGGCCGCCCCACCACTCCATGGGGATGAACATGAAGTCATGCGTGTTGTCGCGGGGCCGGCGGCGGTTCAGGAGCCAACCGATCGGCAGGGAAACGGCGCCGATGCCCAACGCCGCCAAACTCCACGGGTAGAGCGTGCCCTTCGCCGGCCCATCGAAACCTAGAACCACGAAGAAGAACCCCGCGGCGCCGAAGAAGAACATCAAGATACCCGCGCCGCGCCATGCAATCATGGGACGACCTTACTACCGTTGAAGTACGCGGTGTACCGCCAGCGCCGAGCTACAATGGCGTGCAGCGCGAACACGATGGCCCGGGCGACTCGACGCGCCTGCGTTCGCCGGGTAAAGGGCCCCCATGACGTCGAAGGAGTCGGCAATTGCCGCGGATGCGGGGGGCAGCGACGACGGTCCCCTTGGCTTGCTTGCGATGCGAAGCGCTATCGGCGGCGTGCTGATGGGCCTCGCGAACCTGGTGCCGGGAATTAGCGGCGGCACCATGCTGCTCGCCTCGGGCGTTTACCTTCGCTTCATCAACGCGATTTCCGAAGTCACGCGCTTTCGCTTTCGCAAGAGCTCGATGCTTTCGCTCGGCGTGATCGTGGTGGCCGCGGCGGGATCGATTCTGCTCTTTGCCGGCCCCGTGAAAGCGCTCGTCGTGAGCCACCGATGGATCATGTACAGCCTTTTCATCGGGCTGACGCTCGGCGGCGTACCGCTCGTTTGGAAGCTGGCCCGTCCCGCAACGGGGGCGACCTGGGGCGGCTTTGCCGTGGGCTTTGGTGTGCTCGGCGCGCTTGCCTTCACGCAGGTCAGCGCCGGCGCGAACACGGGCTTCTTGCTCATGTTCATCGCGGGCCTCGCCGGCGCTAGCGCGATGATCCTGCCCGGCGTTTCCGGCGGCTACCTGCTCGTGCTGATGGGCGCCTACGTTCCGATTCTGAGCGGCATCGACGCCTTCAAGGAGGGCCTCAAGGCCGGAAGCATGGACGCGATGATGGGCCCTTTGATGGCCGTCGTGCTGCCCGTCGGCCTCGGTGTCGTGGTCGGCGTTCTCGTTGTCAGCAACGGGCTGCGTATCGTGCTCGAGCGCTACGAAAAGGCGACGCTGGGCGTGCTCCTTGGTTTCCTCGTGGGAAGCGTCGTGGGCCTTTGGCCCTTTCAGCAAGGCGTTGAGCCTGCGGTCGGCAGCTTGGACGCGCGCGGCCGGGTTGTCACGGCGGAGCTGCTCGCGGAACTCACGCCGGAAAAGTGGCCCACCCAGTACTTTACGCCCACGGCGACGCAGATCGTGTCGGCGCTGGCGCTCGTCGCCGTTGGGGGCGCGGCCACGCTCCTTGTGGCGCGGATCGGCGAAGGCAAAGCGGAGGTGAAAGCCGCCGCCGCCGAAAGCTGAGCGTTCGTTGAGGCACTGCGACTCGGGCGCGTGTTCGTCGTGCATACGGAAATTAAGTCCGTCGCGCGCGATTCAGCGCAACGATCGACCCGCCGTCTTCTGCTCAAGAACCTGCTAGGGTGATCGAATGCGCCGCTACCTTCCCTTGATCTTTCTCGCTGCCTGCGTCGGCGACAGCGACGATCCCGTCACGCCGGGCCCCATCGCGGATTGCGTGCCGGACGAAGCTGCCTACGAGGCGACGGTGCGGCCGCTCATCGAAGCGAACTGCGCGCGGTGCCACGGGACGTCGCCCAACTTCGGGGCGCCCTTTTCGCTGCTCACGTACGCGCCGCTTCTCGAAGGCCAAGAAGGCGGGCGCATCGTCGACGAGATTGTCCGCGAGGTGCAGAGCGGCTCGATGCCGCCCGCCGGCGCGCCCGATCCCAGCGCCGAGGAGCGCGCCACGATCGTGGAATGGGCAAGCTGCGGGGCCGAAACGGTGTCGTCGCCCCTCGAGCCCACGCGTCCGCCCTTCACGTCGCCCAACGATCCGCCCCCGGATCTCGAGACCATCGACCTGGTGGCCGCTGACTTGGCCGTCGGTCCGGACGTGAAGGACCGGTACAACGACATCGACTTCACAAACCTCACGGACGAAGACGTCTTCATTCGCCGCTTCGACGCCATCGTCGACGAGAGCCGCGTGCTCCATCACCTGACGCTGCGGCGCGGCGATCCGGCGCTCGGCGAAATCAACATGAAGTATCTCTACGCCTGGGCGCCCGGCACCGGCGCGATCGAGTTTCCTGACGGCGGCATTCGCCTTCGCCCCGGCGACAACCTTCGCCTGCAGATTCACTACAACAACGGCGCCGAGCTCGAGGACATTCGCGACTCGAGCGGCGTGCGGCTCTTCGTGGGCGAGCCGAGTGGGCGCGAATACGAGATGTTCGACCCGGGCCCCGGCGCCCTCGGCTTTCAGATCGGCGCGCGCTCCAGCGCCACGATCACGTCGACATGCACGATGCGTGAAGACGCCGAGATGATCGCCGCGATGCCCCATATGCACGAGATCGGTACGGCCTTCGACATGCTCGTCCGCCGCGGCGGGGGCGACATGGAGTCGGTCCTTCAGCTGCCAACGTGGGATTTCGAATCGCAGCTCTTCTACGAGCTGCCCCTCGACCTGCAGACCGGCGACGAGCTCACGATTCGCTGCGATTACGACAACGCCAGCAGCGACACGGTCGTCGCCGGTCCGCGCACCGAAGACGAGATGTGCTTCGCCTTCGCGTATGTGACGCCGCCGCCCACGCAGGCGTTCCTTTGCACCGAAACGCCCATCGGCGACGCGACGGAGCTCGAATACTCGCCCGGCTCGTGCATCAGCGAGCCGCTGGAAACGCTGCCGACGCTCGACTCGGAGACGTTCGCCCTCGCAGACGGACCGGTCTTCGACGAGGACGGCGTCTTTCCCGAGGGCCACTTTGAGATGGACCGCTTCGTGCTGAGTTCGCCGAACCCGGGCGTGCTCTCCATCGCGACGATCACCGGCGCGGCGCAGGCACGGCGCGACGGTGCGCGCGTCCAGCTCGATTCGGCCTTTCACGTGATCGCGCCCCTCGATGGCCTCGAGGACGGCGAACAGACGGACGTTCCCATCGGCGGGACGATCGACGGAGTCGGTCCGCAAGCCCTGTCGATCGATTGCCCGGCCGTACTCGACGACACCTTCACCTTCGGCACCGTCGACGGCGTCCCCGCCGCGCGCCTCATTCCCGAAGACTTCGGCGTCGACGTCGAGATCTGGTGGCTCTTCCGACCGGTTGAATAGGCGTTCGATGCCGCCGACGCGCGCGGTTGGCGGTGACCGTGTGCGGTTGGTCCTTAGCCCTTAGCCTTGTGCGGTTGGCGGTTGGCGGTTGGCGGTGTCATGAAACGCACCGTTGTGAGACTGGAACTCGCCGAACGAAGCGCGCAGAACGCGCGCTACCTCGTGCACCTTGAGGACGAAGGCCGCGTCGAAGCCGTCGTGTACCGCCAGGATACGGTGTGCCTCTCGACCCAAGTGGGCTGCGCCGTGGCGTGCCCCTTCTGCGCGTCGGGCCAGAACGGCTTGTCGCGCAACCTCACCTTTGAGGAAATGCGCGACACGCTGGATGCGCTCCTTTCGGACCACGCGCTCAAACGCGTGACCCTCTCGGGCGTTGGCGAGCCGCTGCACAACCCCGCGAGCGTCGCGATGCTCGACGAATGCCGTCGCCGCGATCTGGGACTTAGCCTTACGACGTCTGGTGGTCCCCTTCGGCGGCTGGAGGCATGGCTGCGCCGGCCGCACCGCGGTCTCACGATCAGCGTGCACGCGGGCACGGAGGCCGTGCGAAGGAAGGCGGTGCCGAAGGGCCCGGCGCTCGAACCGCTCTTTCAGTGCCTTGCGGCCACGCTCCCGGCGCTTTCTCGTCAGCGGCAGAAGAAGACCGCCCTCGCTTACTTGCTGGTGCGCGGACTCAACGACGGGCGCGACGAACTCGAGGCCTTTGTAACGCGCGTGAGCGCCCTACCGGTGCAGCCCGCCGTGCATCTCTACGCGCTGAGCCGGGCGTAGGCGGCTTCGTAAGCGCTGCGGGCGACGGCCTGAAAGGCGCCGCCTTCGATCGCGTTCAGGG
>JBCCRV010000406.1:0-6908 GCA_039201085.1 Myxococcota bacterium
GCAGCACATCGAGATCACCATAAGGAGTACGATGATGAGGCCGATAACTGCGCTGCCACCCTGCTGAACGCCGTGGCGGGCAACGCCCATGGGGGCGACGGGGTTTGCGAGCAGGCGAACCGAGTCTTCCCGGTCACTCGAACTGCGGTCGAGAATCAACGCCTGAGGGATCAACTCCGGCGAAGCCGGCGCCATGGCCGGCGCCGCCCGGCGCACGGCCGTTCCAATCGCAACGAGCTCGACAAGACCGGAACCGATTTCACGAATCGTAAGCCGCGTGCTCATTACACGCTCCGCTCCAATGGCCTGCGCATCGCGGCGGACGAGCTCGAGGCAGTTCTCGCGCGCTTCGTAGATCAGCCGCGTAACTTCGGGAAGTTCACCGCGGGAGATGGCCTTGAAGAGCGCGCCCAATCCCGCGGCAACGCCGAGCGAATAGACGCTTGTGGCCATCACGATCTGATGGGGCGCGTAGCCGATTTTTGCGAGGTTCCAAAGCTCCTCGCCGCTAAGTTCGGAAGTCACGACTTGGTCCGCGCCCACCTGGCCTTGGCTCAGCACCGCATGGTGCGACGCCGTGCCCGTGAGCAGGAGCTCCACCGTTCCCGGGCCATAGGGAAGCATACGAACCTGCACATCGACGACGGCGTTCGCTCCATATCCGGCCGCTTCGGCGCGCAGGCGCTGCAGGGCCGTGTGCCGAATGCCGTTGTACATGTCGGAGAACTCCTTCACCTCGCCGCGGGCGAGGGTGCGAACGCTGCCGATAAGGCCGCGCCCAATGCCGAGTGCGTAGGCCACGTTGCCCATCGAAAAGCGCACGGGCTGGTAGCCCGCATCGAGCTGGCAATAGAGGCCGATGCCCGACGCCGCAGTGCTGAAGAAGTTGCTACCGCCCTGCTGACCTTGGCTAAGGTGCACGCCCGTGCCCTGCGCCAAAAACTCCGTGAAGCCTGCGAGGCGGCCGAGCCGCGACTCGACGCCCGTCACGCCGATCGCTCCGTCACGCTGCGCCTCCTGCTCCATGCGCGCGATGGCCTGATGGCGTCCTTCGCTGATGAGCTCGGTGATCTGCGTGATTTCACCGCCCGCGACGGAGCGCCCAAAGGCGCTCAGGGCACCGCTGATGCCGAGGCTGTAAACGCTATTGCCGATGACGATTTCGCCCGGCGAGAGCCCCTTCTGGCTCAGGCAGAAGATTTCGTTGCCGCTCATTCCCGAGATGTGCATGCCGGCGAGGCTGCCATCGCGCTGGCGCGCGAGCAAAGGGTGCGTCGAACCAAGGAGCGAGCCGCAAGCGTGCCGCCCGCAGGGCTAGTCGCTGCCCTCGAACCCTTCCATCATCGCGTGAAGCAGGACTTCCGCCACCCGCTGGTAGCCGCGGCGCGTGTAGTGCACGTAATCACCCGCGCCAAAGCTCGGGGTCATCGCCACCCATTCGACCATGGAGAGCGGACCTCCGCTTAGGGCGACGAGGTCAAAGAACCCGCAGCCATGACGAAGGGCGACGCGGTACTGCGTTTCGATCAGACGCGCCGTCCGCGGACGATCAAGGAAGGTGTCCCCTTGCCGAATCGGCCGGTCCGACGGCCCAATGAGCAAGCACGACGAACGGGGCGCCGTTTCCCGTACGCGGCTGACAACTTGCTCAAGCTGCGCTTCGTAGCGCTCGATCGGAAGCTCGTCGCCGCTTTCGTTCGTGCCGTACGCAATGACCACAAGATCGGCCTGCCGTCGGCGGAGATGCTCCCGGTACATGCCGTCTTCCCAGAGGAGGTGGTAACGCGCGCGGGCACCGTTGATGCCCAATGTATCGACGATCACGCCCGGCGTCTCGCGCTCGACGGCGACGCCAAAGAGGCGTACGGGCCCTTGGCCGAGGGTGCGCACTTCAAAGGTGTGCGGGCCCTCCGGGACGCGAAAGGTCGCGTACGCCGAGGCCGACGCCTCGGCCGCCGTATCGACGCGCTCCACGCGGCGCCCGTCGATGAGCACTTCAAAAGCGCCGCCCGCAGGCTGGCGCAGGTAGTAGAGATCGAAGAGCCCCGCGACGCGTCCGATCGGACCGCTCGTCGCCGTGCGAATGCGCCCGTAGGCACCCGGTCCGTCCGCTTCCACAAAGGTCCCTGCTACGCCGAAGAAGTCGACGTCGCGGTCTCCCGCGCGCACCCGCTTCGAGCGCCACCGCGCCCGATTCGACTGAAGCTCGATGCCCCGATGACGGTAGCTTGGCCAAGGATGGGCCGGGACGATGATCCCGTGGCCGGCGTCGCCGAAGCGGGCCTGGAGCTCGCGCCGAACGTGGCCGCTGATGAGGTCGCTCGCGACGTGGCTCGCGCCGTAGAAGACAAGACGCGCCTGACCTTCGCCGCTCCCCGCCCGCCGAAGGGCGCGATGCAGGGCGGCCATCGACTGACCGTCCCGATCTTCGATGGCAATGTCGTAGCCCGGTACGCCGTCGCGCGGTGGAAGCAGCAAGCGCGGCCCACTCCGCGTGGCATCCGGCTCCGGCCCGGCTGTGCGCTCGGCGGGCGGAACGACCGGCGCCGTACGTGGCGTGCGTGCCGGAAGGTCAAGCTGTACCGGTTCGTCGTCCGCACTCGCAGGCGCCACGCTGCCGTACGCGGCGGCCCAAAGGGCGCACGTACCCAGAGCCAGGGCTACCACGGTCGCGGGCGAATCGAAGCGCACCCCTTTGCTCTCGCCCATCGACTTCGATGCGTCAACTTACAGGCGAAGGGTTGCCTTGAATGGCCGTCGACGCGGCCCGGATTCGGTGCCGGGAAAGGAACGACACACGTGCGCCCCGTTCCGGACCCGAGACGCCGCGGGCGTCGGTGCATTCGGCGCGTTCAACTTCCATCGATCGCGCTATCGATAAGCGCGCGGCAGCACCGCCCACGTACCCGTCGCGAGCGCCAAGAGTCGCGGCTCGCCCTCCGGATAGGCACGCGCTTCGGCGTGAATGAGATGTTTGCCCGCGCGCAGCACGGTGCCGACGGCACGAATGCTTCTTTCACGTGTCGATTCGAGCAGTCGCACGTTCATCTCCGCCGTTGCGACCCATTGACGGCGGCTTTGGGTGGCCGCCGCGAAGTAGGCGGCGTTGTCGAGAAGCGCCATGAGCACGCCGCCATGAAGAGCGCCGCCGCCGTGGGCGTGACGCGGGTCATGGGCCATGACGATTTCGCAGCGACCGATCTCTAGGCGCGTCATTCGCTGCGAGAGGTGTTGCACCACCGGCGCTTCGGCGAAGCGCTGCGTCAATAGCGAATGGTACTCGTCGTCGTTCACCGGGCGCGCCCTCACTCGTCCGGCGGTGTTGAGTCGCTGAACACGGGCCGCTGAAGCGACGGTTGGGTGGGCTCGGTTCGAAGTGGCGGGGTGCTCTCGGTGGCGGCCTCAACCTCCAGGGCCGCCGCCACGTCCGGAAAGCCGCCCTCGGGCTCGGCAAACTCCTTGGGAATGGCGGGCTGCACGAAGGTCATGTCGTCGAAGACCATGTCGTCGATGGGCTCGCTTGGTCGAAGCGCTTCGTGATCGGTATCCGAGGGTCCGAGGTCCGTCGCTTCGTCCCAGTCTTCGACGAGTTCGCGCACGTCGTCCCTGGCATCCTCCGTCGTGTCGTCAAACTCCGTCTGCTGAAGCGATTGTCCGCGCACCGCCCCGTCGGACGTCTCGTCTTCGAAGCGCGCCGCGTCTTTCTCGTCGCTCGGAGCTTTGGGCGGGGGACGGGGCGTTGGCGCCGTGTGAGCCGACTCGGCGCGCTCCGCCACCATCTCAGCGAGATAGCCGCCGACGACATCCGCCGTAAGCTGAACGGTGTGTTCGTCGTCCCAGCTCGCGCCGAGATCGGCAGGTGCGGGAGCGACAGGTGCGGGCTCGGCCGATTCGGGCTCGGCGGGCGCCGCTTCGACGGACTCATTCGAAGTGCCCAGGGCGAGATCGATCGAGCGAACGGAGCGGGTCAGATCGTCCGGCTTGGGCGCGTCATATTCAGTGGTCATCGGTCCGAGGCTCGAGTCGTAGTCCACAACGGGAACAGCGCTCACATCATCGAAACCATGCGTCTGCAATCCCGATGCATCGTCCACGATTTCGATGAGGTCATCAGCCTGCACGCTGATCACTTCCACGCTCGACGGCGGCGCTTGGGGCCGGCGCGTGCGTGGAAGGGCCCGGGTCGCTTCGTCCGCGAAGATATTGGGTCGCCGGGTGGGTTTCGGCGCTTCGATCTTGGGCGGGTCCACCACCTTCGGCGCCAACTCCGGGAAGAGATCGGAAAGGTGCTTCGCCACGACTTGCCGACGGATCGGAATGCCCGCCTCCACGGCAAAGACCATGAGCGCCTCATGCATCTCGGAGGCCGTTCGAAAGCGGCTATCAGGGTTGGCCGCGAGGGCGCGGGCGACGATCCCCTGGAGCTCGTGGGGCAGGTCCGAGCGACTCGCTCGTAGCGGCGGTACCTGCGCCTTCTGCACCGCGATGACCGTTTCCATGTCCCCGGTGCGCCAAAAGAGCCGTTGGCCCGTCAGCCATTCGTAGAGGCAGGTTCCCAGGCTGAAGATATCGCTTCGATGGTCGATTTCCTTGCCGCGCGCCTGCTCGGACGAGAGGTAAGCAAGCTTCCCTTTCACCACACCCGCTTGCGTCTGGGAAAGGCGACCGGCGGCCTTGGCAAGGCCGAAGTCGATCACCTTCACGGCCCCCTCATACGAGACGAGGATGTTCTGGGGGGAGATATCGCGATGAATGAAGTTCAGCGGCGCGCCGCCCGACCCGCGCGCGAAGTGCGCGTGCTGGAGGGCCTCGCAGACCTTGAGCACCACGTAGATCGCAAACGAGAGCGGCATCTTCTTCCCCGACTTCGCCTGCCGCTCGACCACCGTCTTCATGTCGCGGCCTTCGACGAACTCGAGGGCAATGAAGAGTTCTTCGCCGTCGCGGCCGAGATCGTACACCTGGGCAATGTTGGGGTGCTGGAGCTGAACGGCGATTTTGGCTTCGTCGATGAACATCGCGACGAAGTCCGGGTCCGAGGCGATACCGGGCAAAATCCGCTTAACGGCGAGGTGGCGCTCGAAGCCTTCCTCACCGAGTTGACGGGCCTTGTACACCTCCGCCATCCCGCCAACGCCCACGCGTTCGAGAAGTTCATACGGACCGAGGCGTGCCACCGGGGCGAGCATCGCCGCTCGTCGCCGGTCTCGCAAGGGCGTAAGCTCGCCGCCCATGGATCACAAAAAGGCAAAGCGGCGGCCCGGAACCCCCTACGAAGACGGGCGAATTCGCCTCGAAGAGTACGACCTGCCGGGCCGCGATGGCCGCACGCATGTGCGAACGGTGATCCGTCACCCAAACGCCGTGGTGGTCTTCCCCATCCGCGCAGACGGACAGATCGTGCTCGTGCGCAACTACCGACTTCCCACCGGTGGCACTCTCCTCGAACTGCCTGCCGGGTGCATGGACCCGGGCGAAACGCCTCAGGAGGCGGCTCGGCGCGAGCTCCGGGAAGAAACCGGCTACGTCGCCGACACCCTCGAGCCCCTCGGCGAGTTTTACCCGGCCCCGGGGCTACTCGACGAGTACATGTATGCCTTTGCCGCGGGCGATCTTCGCCTTGGCGAACGTGAGCTCGACGCCACGGAAGAAATCAGCGTTGAAAGCCTAACGCTGCCCGAGCTGTTTGGGGCCATCGATTCGGGCAGCGTGCGCGACGGCAAGACGATCGCCGTTTCACTGCTCTGGGAACGCCGAAATCGCGGCCCGCACCCGAGCGATTGACTCACGGCGCGGACCCAGGCAATTTCGCGTCCTTGGACCTTCTCGAGCCCTTCCGCGCGGACCCTTATATCGCGCTGATCCCGTTCTTTAGCGCCTTCGTGGGCTGGTTCACGAACGTGCTGGCGGTCCGCATGATGTTCTACCCGACGGAGTTCGTCGGCGTTTGGAAGCCCTTCATCGGCTGGCAAGGCCTCGTGCCGGCCAACGCGCGCCGACTCGCGCGCATGAGTACGGAGCTGATCCTCACGAAGCTGCTCTCGCTACGCGAGCTCTTCGGCAGCTTCAAGGGCGAAGAGTTTGCCGACGAGCTCGACGCCGTCGTGGACGACACATCGGAGCAGATTCTTGACGAGGTCAAGAAGCGTCAGCCCATGCTCTGGGAGAACGCGGGCGAGTTCATGCAGAACCAAGTCCGCGAGGGCATTCGCGAGAAGGTTCGCGAAGTGACGATTCGCATCGTCGATGATTTTGGCGACAACATCGAAGACGTGCTCGACCTCGAGCGCGTCGTGATCGACGCCGTCGTCGCCGACAAGAAGCTGATGAGCCTGATGTTCCTTCAGGTCGGCGAAGCCGAGTTCAAGTTCATCGAGCGTTCGGGCATCTGGTTCGGCTTTCTCTTCGGCGTGATTCAGATGTTCGTTTGGATCCGCTACCCCGCCGACTGGGTCCTGCCGCTCGCCGGTTTTTTCGTCGGCTACGCCACCAACTGGGTCGCCCTCAAGCTGATCTTTCAGCCACGGAACCCAACCAAGGTCGGCCCCTTCGTACTGCACGGGCTCTTTCATAAGCGCCAAAAGGAAGTCGCCGGCGAGTTCTCCAAACTCACCGCCGGCAAGGTCCTCAACGCCGACAACATCACCAGCACGATCACCACGGGCGAAACGGCCGAGCGCATTTTTTCGATCGTCACAGGCCGCATCGGCGAGCTCATCGACGAGTACGAAAAGCACCCGATGGTGGCCATGGCCGTGCCGGAAGGCGAACGCGCCGAAATCCGCACGGAGCTGCTGCAGCGCATTCGCGACGAGCTGCCTAAACCGGGCGGACTGCTCCACACCTTTGCGGCGAAGAGCGTGAACATTCGTGACGAGCTCGAAAGCCGCATGCAGCAGCTGCCCCCC
>JBCCRV010000407.1:0-6905 GCA_039201085.1 Myxococcota bacterium
ACCGACCAACCCGACGATGGCTCTCTCGCCTACCTTAGCGAGCCCGAGCGTTTCGCCGGATGTAACCCGCACGAGGATGACATCGCCCGCGGGAAACGGAAGCGCGTAAGACGCCATCGCCGCCAGCGTTTCGCGCAGTGTGGCTTCCCCCACGCCGTGTGACTCAAGGCCTTCCTCATCGCCAAGGGACACGCCGCGAAGGCGCGAACTGGCGACGAGCTCCGAGAGAATCGCCTGCGGCGGGAGCTCGGGCCGGTCGAGCCCAAAGCGATCCCGGAGCCGTGCTAGCTCGTTCGCCACGTCGCTTCGCTCCTGCCGGAGTTCCTCAGCGCGGTCCCGCAGCCGATGCTCGTGGTCTTCGAAACGTCGTTGTTCACGGGAGCGGCCAAACAACAGGCCAGCACCGAACGTAGACGTAGCGCCGGCGAAAGCCAGCAGCGCCGATGTAATCATGGACAGTCTCCTAGGAGTTGAACGCGAGCCACACCAAGCGGCCCTTCAGTTGTGACGTGGGGCGGAGTAAGCACCCGTCGCTCAGACACGCCAGAGCGCATCACCAGCCGTCGCATGAGCGCGATACGACGGGTGGCGAGCAGCTCGGCCCGGCGCCCTGCCTCGGCCTCGCTCACCTCGGTGTCGATGCGAATAAAGCACCCGAAGGCCCCTGCTGCCCGACGCGCCAGTTCCACCACCGGAGCTCCGACCTGCGCCGACTCGAGGGACACGTATCCAGGCGGCCAGAGAATCGAAACCGTATTCGCCGATAAACCGCCGCCGTGGTCATCGTCCGTTTGTGCAGCGCTCGTTCCTACGGCGCTGTCGTCGGCAGCTGCCCCGGCAGCGAGCGCCACGGCATCGTCGGGCACGACGACCTCTTCCTCTGCGTCGAGCGCGGGGGACGAATCAACCCCTTGGGCCTGGCTTTCCGCAGAACGCTCCGCCGGCGCGCTCTCCGATGCTTCCAGCTCGCGAGCGCTCAGCCTCTCGGGCGTTGCTTCGGCCGGAGGCGCGTCCAAGTCAGCGACGTAAACGGCGGCCGTCCAAAATGTCGTACCGAGTAGTAGCAAACTCTTCATCGTGCATCCGTGCGTAGCTGAGCGAGAGCCGTTCCGAGCGGCGCATCCGCCGAAACGAGCGCCACCGAGGTCGTGCCATCGACGTCATACGTCAGCACGATCCGGCCCTGCGTCCCGTCGAGAATCAATCGCTTCAGGCGACCTGACCCGAGCTCCGCAAGCGACCGAATCGAGAGCGCTTGAAGCGCGCGAAAGATCGACTGAAGGACGTCGACGTCGTCGGCGTTGCCGCTGGACTCAACGATCTCTCCAGACGTTGAAAGTCGAATCGTCGCACGGGGTCGCTGTCGCATCACTTTTTGGCTTTCGTTCGATCGAAAGTGCCGTCAACGGCACCGGGTTTTAATTTTTCAAGGAAGCCAGAAATGCAAGGGTATTGCGGTTGTTCCACGACAAGTTTTTTTGCGGGCCACGAAACGGATATTCCGTCGCAAATACCAGTGTCAAAACGCCGGCGCGTCCCGTGTGCAAAACGTCAAAAGAATGACGGTCCGGCGCTGCTTTGCATGCACCCTAAATGAGTGTCAGCGCGACCATCATCGGCGCGAGCCGTACCGCAAACACGTGAGCAACAAACGCGCGAGGTGCACCACAAATACGTGATAACACTAACACAGGCGACGCACATAATGAGCTATACGGTAGATTGCCGCGCGGCATTGAGGGCCCCATCCCATTCGTGCGCCGAATGAGTACGCCATGAGCTACGACAGGTTGGATTGGCATCTGGATGACGCCGACGAGCTCCTCGAACTGCGCATGGAAGGGGACGACGAACTGCACGCTGCGCGGGCAGAAGAACTTGCGGCGTCCCACATTGGGGCGTTCATCCGTTGGGCCGGACAACACGGTTTGCTCGACGCGTCGCTCTTTCCGACGGAGCTACGTCGGCTGAACGCCGGCGAGATCTCGGGGACTGACTTCCTTCGCGACTGCCTCGACGAGAAGCTCACGGAAGCGGACGTCACACCGGAAGGCAATGCGTTTGCGGGCGCCTACTATCAACACCTATACTTCGACGACTACTACGAGGTGTGCGAGCCGGGTTTACTGGAAAGCGAACTCGACCTGAATCCCCTGAACGCACGGCTCGACGAGCGCCTGCGGCAGTTTGTCGCCAACGAGCTACCAAGAGCGACGCCGTGGTGGAGAAGAGTGCTTCGCGCGTTCGGCTTTCGTTCCGACTCCGGCCCCAAGACGTTCTAACAACGCGGCGGCCGAGGTCCACCTTAGACGGCGCCTAAAGTCACGACCCATGATCTCAGGTCCAGCTTCGCGCTAGGATGCACGCCTCTTCGGAGGGGCTCGACGATGAACGCAGACGACGTACGCATTCTCGCTTTTCACGGCTACGTGGTCGTGCCCGGCGCCGGTTCGAAGGCCATCGACGCAGCGACCTTCAGCACGCTGCTGGCAAACATCGCGCACTACGGCTTTGCGCTAAACGCACCGGCCTTCGAAGCGGTGCGCTCACTTGCGGCTGTGGACGTCGAGGCGTGGTGGACAGCGACGGAGGCGGCGCTTCGTGCGCTCACCGGTGCGGACCGCGAAATGGCGGACCACGTCGTGTACAAGAACTTCCCGGCGGAAGTGCTCAACATGTCGGAGGCGGACTATTGGCTGCGCCAGATCCTGATGTATTGGGGGCTCCCGAACGAACTCCTTCGTGAAAACGAAGCGCCGCGCGCTCCCTTCGAAGCAAGTGCCTTTCGTGTGCTCCTGCTCGGCGACGAAACGACCCTTGGATCACTCTACGCGCAGCTCGTACGCCTCCCCTCGCGCTGGTCCGACGAGGAGCAGCTTCATGTCGCCCACCTCGCCGAGCGCTTTCACAAACTCGTTTCGGTGGACGAAGCGCCCTTCCGGGAAAACCGCATCGACCTCGTTCATCTGCTTATTACGCAGGGTATTCACCCGGAACTCGGTGACGCCACCGACGTGCTTCGCCTCGCGCACGCCCTGAGCGACGGGGATGTCTCGCTTCGGGAGAAAGGCCGGCTACGCCGCTTCAAGCGCGCCGAGCGGCGCCAGCTGCTCAGTCTGCTGGAGGCAAGCAAGCACCTCGAAGCGGACGTAGGCGCTCGCCAGGAAGCGTTCAAGCGACTCTTCCACGAGCTACGACCGGGCGACTACAAGGAGCGCTTTCCCTGCGTCGTGGCCGTCTACGATCGCCTCTACAAGGGCGAACCGTTTCCGTCGATGAACCGCGAACTGGAAGCATGCCTCGCCAAGCGGGACGTTCGCGCCCTGGGCATTCTGGCGACGCGCCCCGGCGAGTTCATGCGCCGATTGATGCACGCGCTGCGGCTGTTTGGCGGCGACGCAGCCGGCGCTTTCATGCGGGTCGCACCTTCGCTCACCAACCTTCAGCTCCTGCGGCTCGAAAAAGTGCTGCGCACGGCGAACGGCCGCCGCTTCCGAACGTTTCCGCCACGCGGAGACTGGTCCAGACTTCAAGTGCAACCCATCGACGCCGACGCAGCACTGGATGATTCGTTGCTTGGCGGCGTCGCGGATCAACTCGCCGGCCTGGTCGCAGGGCGCGTAGAAACGATCGTTCCGCGCGTGAACCTCGACGAACGCGCCCAGTTCGTCAGCCTTCCCACCAACGACGGTGACCTAGCGCCCTACGGCCGCGGAACGCGCTTTCCCATTCCCGAGTCCGTCGATTTCATTCGCACCGCAAGCTATTGGTCATCGGGCCCGACGGCACAAAACGTTTGGTACGACAACGGATGGAACTTCTTCGATGCACAATGGCAGCCGAAGGGCGCCGTGTGCTGGAACATGCCGCAGGTCGAAGGTGCCGCCTTCAGCGGCGACCCGACGAACAGCAAGGACGCCGAAGGGCGCGCCTGCCAGCTCATCGACTTGTACCCGAAGAAGCTTCACGCGAACGGCATTCGCTACGCCGTATGGAGTCTGCTCTGCTACTCACGGAAATCGTTCAACGAGGCGAGCGAGGTCTTCGCGGCCCTTCAGTGGGGCGAGCACGCGCAGTCGGGCGGACTCTTCGAGCCCTCCCGCGCCCAGCTCGCCTTTCCCGTCCGCGGGGCGGCGATGTCGAAGTTCATCGCGTACGTCGACCTCGAACGCGCCGAATGCGTCTACATGGACGCAAGCCTTCCCGCCCGCGTCAGCTCCGCCGCCGCGAACGAGAAGCAACTCAGCGAATCGCTGCCCGCGTTCATGGAATACCTCGAAACCCTTCCCAGCGTGTACGACCTCTTCGCCCGCGTGCCCCGCGCGGAGGATGGCGTACCGGTGCGCTACGACGACGCGGACGAAGCCCTTGGTGAGGGCGAGGCCTACGTCTTCAAGCCCACAAACGAAGCCAGCGTGTTCACGCCCCTCGACCTGGGGCCGCTGCTGCGGCTAAGCTCCGAGTGAGGCCATGGCGGTCCTTCCTTCTACAACGCTAAAAACGTTATCCAATCAGGGTCGCCGCTTTCCTCACCGCCAACGCCTGTCTTCGGACGGGCGTTTTGCATTCGTAACTTGTTCGAAGCGAAGGAACGCTCTGGCGGCGCCACGGGCACACGCGCGCGCATGGCGAATGCGACTCGATGGCCCGGACGCCGCAGGCAAACCCATCCGCTGACCCGCGCCGCTTGCGTTGCATCGGCTGCGGTCGGCTCCGTTACACCGAATGCATGACAAGCGCCCTAGCGCTCCCCTTGGTCCCTGGAGGGACAGCGAATGTTCGGCCCGAACGTTCGGTCTTGGGCCAACGAGCGCGCCACAGCCGAAGCGTGCCTAACGGTCGTCAAGCGCGCTCACTTCCGCGAGTGCCCGGGGCGCTCGCAACCCCGTCTGACCTCGGAGCTTGGTCCGGTGGGACGACTTCAACATACGTGCTGCCACACACCATCAGGCGCTCGTCACACCCTGTCACACCGCAAAAACACCTAAAAAAGCCCTCGACTGGTTTGGCATCGGCCTTGCTGATAGACGGGCGAGATGGCTTGTAGATATCAAACGTTCTGTTGCTGCGTCGGGCTGGCTCACCTGTTGCTCGCCTCGAGCGCGTTGGCGCAGGAGCGCACCCACGCAAACGCGGAGGAGACCGCGGGGTCCGATGCGCCCGGCGCCGCGCTCGAAGAGGCTAGAGACCGCATCGCGCGGGGCGAGCAGGCGTTTCGCGACGAGGACTTTGAAACGGCGCTGACGGAGTTCGAAGAGGCCTACCGCCTCATTCCCGCGGAGCACCCAGCGCGCTTCCTTACGCTCTTCAACGTGGCCCGAAGCCACCAGCGTCTCTTCCAATACGACCAGGCCATCGCCTACTACCGGCGCTACCTAGACGAAGGCGGGGAGGACGCCGTCGACCGCTCTGAAGTCGAAACGATTCTACGAACGCTGGAGGAGCTGCTGGCGTCCATCGACGTTCGGTCAAACGTAAGCGCGGAGATTTGGATCGACGGGCGCCGCATGGGTCAAGCGCCATGCGTCGTGCGCGTCACCGCGGGACGTCACGCCGTGGAGCTCGTGGCAGATGGCTACCAATCCTCGCAGCAAGAGCTGCAGATCGCGGCGCGCACCGAGCGCACCCTCGAGTTCACCCTTGAACCGGTGCCGGAGCCGAGCGACGGCCTTCGCCCCACGGCGTTCTGGGCGACAGCCGGGGCGTCCGCCGCCGTACTGGTGGCCGGCGCTGTGGTCGGCGGCGTCGCCCTGGCGCGACGCAACAACGTCGACGAGCGTCTCGACGACCCCCTTCGACGCTTCGAGGTGGACGAAGGCGACCGATCGTCCATCCGTGCCCTTTCCACCACCGCCGATACGCTCTTCGCCGTCGGCGGCGCGCTTGCCGTCACCGCCATCGCCCTAGGGCTTCTGACCGACTGGACGGGCGGCGACGACACACGCGCGCGCATCTCGCCCGTGTTCGGTCCCTCCGACTTCGGCGTCAGCGTCGGAGGTTCGCTGTGAGGTTGGGACGCGCCCTTCTTCTGCTCCCGTTCGTCCTTGCCGGATGCACGCTCCTGGGCCTCGACGACTTCGATCTGGCGCAGTGTCAGCGGCATTCGGACTGCGAAGTCCTCAACGAGGCCGAGGGCATTCCGGAAGACGCGTGCCAGCGGTACGGCTGCGTGGTCGGCACCTGTGAGCTTCGCGACGGTGACCTCGACGGTGACGGCGTTCGGGCTGCACGTTGCGGCGGCGACGACTGCGACGACGACGCCTTCGAGACCTTTCCAGGCGCACCCGAGCGGTGCGATCGCGTCGACACCGACTGCGACGCGATCGCCGACGAGGGCGTCGGTGTGCTGCGCGAAGACGGTGCTCCCGTTCGCAGCACGGCGCCCGTTGCGGAAGCCGCGCTGACGGGCAGCACGTTGCTTTGGTCGACGGCGAACGCCACGGGTTTTCTTTCCGAGTTTGGTGGAAGCAGCCGCGAGCTTTCCTTTGCGCGCGAAGCGGAGGAGCAAAACTTGATGCGTCCTGCGTTGGCGCCCGGCGACGTATGTCCGCGGGCAAGCGCCGTGGGCATCGTCGAGGACCGCTGCAACTTTGGCGCGCTCGCAAGCGCCGAAGCCTCCGGCTCCGCCCTCTTCACGGCGGTGGTAAGCGCGGCCGGCTGCCGTGACGGCCAGCTGCGCATCGCTCGGCTCGACGCGCCCACCGAGGGCCGACTTGTGCTTCGCGGCCCTTCGGTGCGCAGCAACCTCTACCTCGGTGTCGACGTCGGGATGGACGATCGCTGCACCGGTGCCTCACGCGGCAGCGGGGTATGGGGCGCCGCCTTTCCCGCGCTAAGCTCGCGCGCCGACGGCGAACTCTCCCGCGCACTCGGGGTCTGGCTAGCGGACAGCGCCGAGCGCGCGG
>JBCCRV010000408.1:0-6895 GCA_039201085.1 Myxococcota bacterium
ATCCCCCACCGGCCTCTCGCCACGGCCGCGGCAGACGGGCTCCCGCAGCCAGGAAGGTGGTCGCTGCGTCATCCCAAAGGGACGGCGTTTCGAAGGGCGCATCGGAAAGAAAGGCACGCCACTCGAAGGCGGAAACGACGCGCGCATCGAGGGCGTAGGGCTCGAGCGACACGGAGGCGCTTGGCCGTTCGTTGTCGTAGGCAAGCGGGTCGTGCGTGCCCACCCTTCCCTCGCCGCCGAAGTTCCAGCGCTCGGCGGCCGCGCCCGACACGAGCGGCTCGGCGCGCGCCACCGCCGCCGCGAAGGCATCGCCCGTGTCGCGTTGGGTCATCGCGAGCACCAGCGCGATCGTCTCGCGATGCTGGTGTTCATGGCAGGCCAAGAACCAGTCGAGGTAGCCGTCCTGCGCCAGCGCATGCTCGGCAGGCCATCGCTCCCGCGTCGCCGCGCGAACTTCGTGCAGGTACGCGAGCAGCGCGGGGCGATCGAAGCCCTTGGCCCGCTCCGACTTGGCGCAACCGTTTTGCGCAAAGCGTTCGAAGTGCGGTTTCGAAAGGGCCTCGTCACCGATGCACTGGCCGAGCACCCACTGGGCCTCGGTAAAAGCGACATGGCCAATGTGCCAGCAGATCGGACTAAAGGCCGGGTCAGGCCAGGCGCGAAGCTGCTCGTCCGTGAGCGACGCGATGAGCTCAAGGGTCGTTTCGCGCGCACGTTCCATGCGCGCCATCGGTCCATGAGCACGGCCTTCCTTCGGGCCCGCTTCGCCCGATCGGTGGGCGCTCGCTTCGCTTCCTTCCGGCGCGCCGACGTCGCCCGAAACGGATTTGGCGTCGGGCGGCTCCGTGCTCATGTCCATGACCGCTTCACGCCGCTCGCGTGCAGCTCGAGCGAAGCGCCGCCGGGCACGGGCTCCCACTCGCCCTCGTCGAGCGGTTCGGACGCGACGGTTGCCACACCTTCCCGCTCATTCACGAAGAGCGTCGGCATCTGGGCGCCGTGAATGCCGCTCCGCAGCGACACCATGCGCTCGCCGTCGCTCAGCATGAAGGCGAGTAAACCGCGCCGCCCGTCGCTGGCCGTTCTCGCCCGCTCCACCGTCGACTTAAGGGCGTCGAGCAGGTCGGCGCCGGAAAAGAGCGCGTCGAGGGTGAGGGCAAAAAGGTGCTCCGAATCGGACGTGCCGCCGATCGCCTGAAAGGCCTCGTCCGAGAGGCCCTGCTGAATGCGGCGCATCGTGCCGCCCTGACGAAACTCGTTCAGGTAGCCGTTGTGCATGAAGCAGTAGGGGCCGTGCACAAAGGGCTGGGTGTTTGGCAGGCTGACGCCGATGCCGGGTGTCGCGCTTCGCACGTACGCTAAAATGCGTTCACTGCGAACGTGGCCGCCCATCGAACGCAGGTTTTCGTCGGACCAAATCGGAAGCACGCTCCGGTAGCGCGCCGGACCTTCCTCGCCCTCGACGTACCAGGCCACGCCGAAGCCGTCGGCGTTCAGCAGCGCTTCGTTCATCATCTTCGGCGCGTACGATTGCACCTCCAGGCTGTGCTCCTGGCCAAGTAGCACTTCCCGAAGGGAACGCGCGCGGCCGAAGGTTCCGAGTAGGCGGCACATGGGTCCGATCTTGGCGCTTTTACTTCGGCGCGCCAAGGTGCAGCCTGGAAACCGTGCGTTGCACCAATGGACAAGGGCGGCCCCGCTCGCACCGACGCAGGACCGCGCGATGAGCAAGGTTCGCGTGGAGACAAAGGCCCGCCCCAACTCGTACCGGAACGCATCCGTGGAGCATCACATCGGCGTGGAAGCCCGTGCCGGGCTGACGCGTCCCTGGCGCCGGTTCGTCGCGGCGCTGCTGGACGTCGGCGTAAGTGTCTCCGCGTTCCTAGGCTTCCTGGTTGCCTTTACCACATGCGCACTCGTGTTGGGCCTCCTGAACAGCGGTGAGATGAGCTTGAACATCGCCCTCGGGTGCTTCATCTCGCTCGCGATTTCGATTCCCTGGACGCTTTATTTCCTCCGCCTCGACCAACAACGAAAGGCATGGCGTGACGAACGGCGCGCGCACCAGGAGGCCGCCCTCATCATCGACGACGTCAGCGTGCGCGTGGACGGAACGCGCTACGAGCGCACAAGCGTGAAACGGGTGCGCGTGGAAGTAGAGAAGGCGAAAGCGCCAGCAACCGAAGACGCGTACGGTACGGAGCATCGCTACAACCTCGTCGCCGATTTGGAGAACGGCGAAGCGCTTTCGTTGCTCGAAGCTCTCGAGCAAGACAGCTTGGAAACCGCGCGAGCTGCACTTACAGAGGCGGGTCTCCCCTTCGAAGGCACCTAGGGCGCGCTAACGCGCGAAAGGGTCAAGACCGCTCTCCCCTTCACCTCTCTCCAGTCGTCGGCTCCGCTTCTTCTCGGTAGAAGCTCCAGGGTCGCCCCTGGTACGTCCATATCGGCAGATAGCTGGCGCTGAAATCGGCACATGCCCGATAGAGGGCCCCAGCCCATTCGAAGTCACGAGGACCCGGTGTGTCGGCGGAGAAGCGTATGAAGCGCTTCGACCAGTTGACCGTCAGCGACGATACGATCGGATCGGACTGAGCCAAGACCGGCGACGCTTCCGCGTTGAAGAGCGCGTCGACGACATCACGGCGAAAGGCAGTCTCCGCCGCCCATGTGATCGGGTCATGAAAGAAAAATACGTGAGGTTGCACGTCGGGGAGCTCAGGCGACGGGAGTTCTTCGATCTCGGACGTTGAGATGTCCCTGACCACCGACCCGAGCAGCCCCCTTTGATGGTCGGGAACGCACGCCCGAATCGAGGGCTGTCGAAGCGCCAGCGCAAGTCGATAGTAGACCGCATTGCGTACGATCCGAACGCCCTGACTGCTCACCTCCGCGTTGACCACGTGTCGAACCGGTCGCCCACGAAACGTCTCAACCGCGTGGTCAAAGACGAACGCATCGCTCGTGTCCACGAATGAGGTCACGCGGTCGAGGGGCAGCTCCACATACTTCATCGAAGAAGAGGGTAGAAAACTAGACGTTCTCCCTCAACGGCGCGCCACCACGTAGCAGCAGGGATCGCCCGCGCCGTTGCCTGTAGGACTCAGGTTCGTCTACCTGGGAACGCTGGCGCCGAACCTCCACGGAACGAGCACGATTGGGAGGCTTGCGAATGCGGCTAGGAGGGCAACCGCCGGTCCTCCCGGCTCAGCGACGAAGCTAAGAACCGTCCAAGTGGCAAGGAACACAATCGCCGGAAGCGTCCAACGAGACACGGTCAGTTGGCCATGTGGTGCTGTGCTCGCTTCACGCAGCGCGCGCTCCGCGAGTACGCTCCCCAGCACGATAGAAGCCAGCGGGAAGGCCAAGAACAGCGTTATCGTCAGTCCGAGGCCCAAACCCAGCACCTCGCACAGAGCCAGTAGCGCCGCGAACATGCCGACGTGCACGAAGAAGGCGGAGAGCATCACCGCTGCTTCGTTGGTCGCTCGTTCCGTGAGTCGCATCGCAGGTTCCGACATCAAGCGTACCGAATGAAAGGAAGCAAAACTTCCCAATCCCATCGATTAGCCACCGACGACACCGCATTTCGCGGTGGTCGCTGAGAACGTCTGGGGTCAATGCACGCAAGCTTGCGGGCAGGAGCGCTGCAGGTTGGTTTGAAAGGCGCCGGGTTGACCGGGGTCGAGCGGGAGGTCTTCGCAGGCGTTCGGCACGTTCACGGCGCCGCTTCCGGCGTTGAAGGAGAGCCCAAGGCCTAGGGCGGGCGCGCCGCGGGCGGCGAAGCGGGCGAGGCGCTCGCAGCGTTCGGCGACGGCGGCGTGCAAACCGGCGGGATCGAAGAGACGCGTTTCAAAAGGGGTCAGATCGGCGATCTCCAAGGACGCGCGCTCGCCCGAGTCGGAGCGCACGCGGGCGTCGAAGTCGTCCACGTCTCCCGTGAGCGAGGCTTCTTCCACGCGCACGTAGGGTTCGCGTATGCGAACGGCTTCGGGAACGAGCAGGTGGTTCCAGCAGCCTTCGTCGATGCGGAGGTTGCTGAGCATGGCGCCGGCATGATGAAACTGCAGGCCCGTGTAGGGGGTGGCGGCGTTCAGAACAAAGAGCGCCACGATGAGCCTTGAAACGGGGCGCATGCGCGACGCGGGTGGACGGTAGCGCCGCTTCGTAAACGCGAAGGAGCCGACAACGGCGGCGACGATCCACCAGCCAAACTCGCCAAGCTGCCAGGCGGGGTAGGCGCTCTCGTGCACGCGAAAGTAGAGGGCGGCGCTCGTGACGCCGAAGCCGGCGCCGACGAGGGCGAGCAAGCGGCCTCGATGCGCAACGAATGCGCGCAGCTCTTGCAGCAGCTCCGCGGAGAAGAACGCGGTCCATCCGGATGCCATCACCCACGCGAAGGCCGGCGCAAAGATGATCGTGAGGGGAACGTGCAGCAGGGCCGCCAGGGCGATGCCCGCCATCGGCCGACGAAGAAGCAGGAGCGCGACGCTGGCTTCGGCGGAAAGAAAGAGCACGGGCCAAACGTTCGCAAGCGAACCGCCAGTGAGCGCGGACAGATCGACCCCGTAGTTTTCGCCAAAGAGGGTGATGCCGCCCGTTGCGCAGCTGACGGCGCCGTTGAGGAAGTCGGCGTTGAGTTTATGAAAGAACGCGGCCCCGTACATCGCGGCGGTCAGCCCCCGCACCGATTGAAGATGGGTGGCCGACGGGAGAAGCGCGGCAGACGCGGCGCCAAAGGCCAGGTACACGCTCTGGCTCAGCGCGTCGGCGAAGAAGAGCAGGGGCGCCACGAGGCCGCCGCAGGCGACGAGCCACAGTGCGCGATCGAGCGCTTCATGTCGGCGCCGCACGACAAGCAGAAGGGTGGCGCCGCCGAGGGCGATATTGGGGATCAACCAGCCGTCCTGGCGGGCGTCCGGAAGGGCGAGGTGCGCGGCGATCGCGAGGGACCAGCCCAGCGTCCAGACGCGGTAGATGGGCTCAGCAGCACGTTGCTCGATCGCGCCAGCGGACTCGCTCGCGTTCGCACCGCCCTCAGGCGCGCTCGACGTGAACGAAGACTTCGCCCTCATCGCGATGCACCGTCACGTCCCACGGCCGGCAGCATACGTCGCAATCCTGAATAAAGCGGCCCGTTGTGCCGGGATCGACATAGAGCAGCTGACTCTGAAAGCACCAGGGGCAGACGACGTAGGTCTCGTCTTCGAGCGAGTCCATCATGGCATCAACGCTGCGGTGAACGCCGGCCCTTGCCAAGGCATGCGATAGTGCGTCCGTGCGTTTCTTTCTCGGAGCGGCCCTGGCTACGGTGGGTCTGGCCCTGGCCGCCGCCGAGGTGACGAGCCTGGAAACGGACGAGCGTGACGTGGCCGGCGAATGGGTTTTGGGCGGCGGCATCGCGGCCGACGGGGTGGAGCGAAACGCGAGTGCCGTACGGCTCGTTGGCACGGAACTGGTGGAAGGCCAGCGGGCGGCCTTCGAACTGTGTGTGATCGACGCATCACCCGAAGCGCTGGCAGGTGCGCGGGCGGAGATTCGCTACGTCGGCGTCGACCCGGCGGAGGTCGCCGGTTCGATCGCGCTCAATGAACGGTTCACCGGCCTGCAGCGGATCGACGACGCCTTCTGCCTCACGCTCTTTCACTGGGAGCGGGTGCTGGTGGAGGGCCCCTTCGAAGTGGCCTTGGAGGGGGCACCGCAAAGCGCGCGTCTGCGAGGGCGTGTGCTCGCGTGGCGTGCGCCCAATCGGCCCGGGCGGATTGGGATTCTCTTGCTTCTCGTCGGTTTGCTGATCGTCGCCTTTAGCCAGCGAAGCACGCCGAAAGCGATGCAGCGCGAAGGCTACGCGGGCCTCGAGACGCCGGAAACACGGGACGCCGTCGCGGGCCTCGGGACGAAGCCGGCCAGCGCTTCGCGCCCGCTGGGACGTCTTCTGCTCGGACTCGCGCTCTTCATCGGAATCATGGTTGGCCTCGCGTACGTGCCGGCGAGCCAGGCGTTCTCGGCCCTGCTGCGCGGCGGAGGCATTGCGGCCGCCGGGGCCGCCTTGGCCTTTTCGCTGGGGACGAATGCGCTTGCCTTTCGCTGGCCCACGGGGCGGGGCTTGGGAACGGCTGCACTTCTGGTCATGACCGGCGTCGGCGCTTTCGTGCTTGGGCGTTACCTCAGCGGACTCGTTCCTTCCACGGGCATCGCGCCGATCGAAATGGTGCTCGCAGCGCCGAGCGGTTCGTTGGCGCTCGCCGCCGTGAGCATCCTGGCGCCGCTCGCCGAAGAGCTCTTCTTTCGCGGCTTCGCCTTCGGGATGCTGCAGGCGCGCTTTTCAACGGCCGTCGCCGCCGTCGGTTCGGTGGTTCTTTTTGCGGTCGTTCACCTGCCCCAGCAGTGGGGCGCGTGGGGCGCGTTCATCTCTGTGTCGGTCGCCGGCGTGATTTTCACGGCGGTGCGGGTGAAGACGGGTTCGTCATTGGCTAGCGGCCTCGCACACCTTTCACACAACGCGTTCATCACGCTGCTCGCACTCGCATAAAGAGAGGGGGACGCTCTTCGTCTTTTTCGTCGTACGGGAGTAAAGGTACGAGTGGCATAAAGAGAGGGGGACGCTCTTCGTCTTTTTCGTCACCCGACCGCCCTTCATTTGGCAAGGGAGGGCATAAAGAGAGAGGGACGCTCTTCGTCTTTTTCGTCACACCATAAAGGCGCGCTCGTCACACCATAAAGAGAGTGGCAAGGGAGGGGGGGCGTAGTCCCGAAGTCTGTTGAATTTGAATAGGCGGTTCCTTTCACCCGGGCTCATGCTCGGGCTGTCTGAGAAAGGAAAACCGCCATGAGGAAGACTGACAGGAAGATCTCGAAGAAGGAAGCGGCGATCGCCGTGCTGACGGGAGGGCTG
>JBCCRV010000409.1:0-6880 GCA_039201085.1 Myxococcota bacterium
GCCTGGGTCACGTGGGCTAAGTCCCGCGTCCTATGGTCGTGTCGCAAGACACGAGAGCCATAGGACGCTGCCCCCCCCCCTCTTTTTCACCCGTTCGACGGCACCCAGAAGGCGGGGGAGAGGGGCTTTACCCAGAGGACGCTTTGAAGCCCGACGCCGTAAGGCGGCGGCGTGGACCGCGAGCACAGCGAGCGCGTCCACAGCAGCTTCAACCGCGGCGAGCGGGTGAAGCCCCTCTCCCCCGCCGGTCCCCAACCGGCGACGCGACTGACGACGTCGAACGCCCGCCACTTTGAACGCGGCGCTCTCTACGCTAAACCGTTCCCGTGGCCCGACTCGTCGCACTTTCCTTAATCGCCCTCGCCGTCTGCACGCTGACGGGGTGTGACGGACTGGACGAGTTTGAGACGCGCGAGGACGAGGTGTTTGCGGGAACGATCATCGGTCAGCGGGAAGCGGGCTGCACGGCCGAACCCTGCTCCTTCGTTCGCCGCGGTTTTCCCGAAGACATGGCGATCGAGCTCACCTTCAGCCCGCGCAACGCGTCGTCCAATCCGGGCACGATCACCAGTTCGGAGGGGCCCTGCGGCGCCTTCTTCAATGGCGACCGCCTCCTGCCGATCGCGCCCCTCGCCCACGACGACCTGTCGCTCTTCGAGTTTCCTGGGGCGCGCATTCAAAACTACATCTTTGCCATCGAACCGGCCGCTGGCCCGCTTGTTGGGCGCGACGTGATGAGCGTGCTTTCGCTGCGCGAAGACGGCGCCATCGAGCTCCGCCTGCTTTCGGGGAGCGGCGCGCGGGTCTGCGAAATCAATGACTGCGACGCCTTCGCGCGCGGCGAATGCGACGTCTTCGGCGTCTTCGATGCCCGAAAGGAACGCTAAACGCCGTGCGCGTACTGGGCATCGAAACCTCCTGCGACGAAACGGCCGCCGCCATCGTGGACGAGCACGGCGAAGTGCACGCGAATGTCGTGGCAAGCCAGGTGCGCGAGCACGCGCCCTACGGCGGCGTCGTGCCCGAGCTCGCGTCCCGCGCCCACCTGCGCGCCTTCGTGCCCGTACTTGAGCGCGCCCTTGAGGAAGGCGGCACCCCAGACGCCGTGGCCGTAACGGCGGGGCCGGGCCTCGTCGGCGCGCTGCTCGTAGGCACCGAAGCGGCGAAAGCCTTCGCCTTTGCGCGCGGGCTGCCGATCGTCGGCGTCAACCATCTCGATGGGCACTTGCTTGCGGCCCACCTCCGCCTGCCCGGCGCATGCCCGCAGCCCCCCTTTCCTTTCATCGCGCTCCTGGTGAGCGGCGGCCATACGGCCCTCTACCGCGTCACCGCGCCCCTGGAGCGCGAGCTCCTGGGCCAGACCCGCGACGACGCCGCCGGCGAAGCCTTCGACAAGGCCGCCAAGCTGCTCAAGCTCGGCTACCCGGGCGGTCCGATCGTCGACCGGCTCGCTGCAACAGGCGACCCAAGCGCCGTCGAGCTCCCGCGGCCGATGCTGCACCGCAGGGACGACGACTTCAGCTTCAGCGGCCTCAAGACCGCCGTCGCCCGCCACGTAAAGGCGCACGCCCCCTTCGACGACGCCGCCCTCGCCGACCTCTGCGCCTCATTTCAAGCCGCCATCGTCGAGGTGCTCGCGAAGAAGGCCGTCCGCGCCTGCGTTCGCGAAGGCGTGCCGCGACTCGTGCTCGGAGGCGGCGTCGCCGCCAACCGCGGCCTACGTGCCCGCGCCGCCACCCTCGCCGAGGAAGCGAACGTCGAACTCTTCGTGCCGCCGCTCGCCGCCTGCACGGACAACGCCGCCATGATCGCCTACGCCGGCACGATGGCCTACGCCCGCGGCGACGAAGGCCCCTTCCAAGTCTACTCCCGCGACCCGGGCCGGGTCCGCGGCCGTTTCCGCCAAGACGGTTCGCTCATCGCACCCAAGCGCTAGCTTCATTGCTCACCGAGCATGGCGCGTACGGGGTCGTATGGACCGTCGTGGAACTTCATGCTGCTCAAGGAACGCGTGCGGCTCTCTGCCCTCGCCCCGGCTGGACGATTGCCTCGATATTCAGACCGTGATCCTGTCCCCTGACGGTGAATCGCGTCGGGGTCCCTCTGTTGGTCGTGGGGGGAGCGCTAGCGTGAGGTCCACCCCTAGACACCGGAGCGGTTTGGAAACTAGCCCGTACTGGATTGACGATCGAAACCGCGCCGCCGCCACCGGTGCGTCCGCCGCGTGCGCGTTTTGGCTTCGAAGGTCTTTTTCGGTGGGTCACGCAATCGATCGCACAGGGCTCTGATAAGGTCCCGCTTGCTTGTCGACGGAGAAAACGGAAGAGCCCACAGCGAAGAAGCTGAAGGAAGCCCGCCGCCGCGGTCAGGTGGGGAAGAGCCGCGAGCTTGCGGGCGCTGCGACGCTCCTTGCGGCCGCGGGCATGCTTGTGGCGATCGGGCCTTCGATCGTCGAAGGTCTGGGCGCGATCGTGCAGCGGGCGATGGGGCTCACAGACACGCCGCTTTCGCTGCTCGCCTGGGCGACGCAGACGGCGGGCGGCCTGGTCTTTCCCTTTCTCGCGGCGGTGCTCGTGGCCGGGGTCGCCGCCCATGTGCTGCAGACTGGCCCGGTGCTCGCCGACAAGGCCCTCGAGCCAAAATTCGAACGGCTGAACGTCGTCAAAGGCCTCGGCCAGCTCTTTACGCGGCGAAAACTCGTCGAGCTCTTGAAGACGCTGTTGATCGTGGGCGCCCTTGGCTACGTGCTCGTGGGCGTCCTCGAAAGCGGCGTGCGGCCGGTGAGCGCGCTGGCGAGTCAAAGCCCCTCCGCGTTCCTTCAGGTGCTCGGCGAACTCGGCTCACGTCTCGTCTTTCGCGTGGGCGCGTGCCTGCTCGTCCTCGGCATCGCGGACCTGCTCTACCAGCGCTGGCAGCACCGCCGCGACCAGCGCATGAGCAAGGAGGAAGTGAAGCGTGAGCACCGCGACGCCGAAGGCGATCCGCAAACGCAGGCCGAGCGCTCGCGGCTTCGGCGGGAGATCGCGGAGCACGACGCGCTCGCGGAAGTGCACAAGGCGGACGTGCTCGTGGTGAACCCGACCCACCTGGCCGTGGCCCTTCGCTACGACGAAGAGGACGACGAATCGCCCCGCGTACTCAGCAAGGGCAGCGATCACCTCGCCAAACGCATGATCGAAGAAGCCCAGCGTGCGGGGGTCCCCATCATGCGCGATGTGCCGTTGGCCCGCGCGCTCTTTGAACTGTCCCACGGCGACGAGATCCCCGAAGCGCTCTTCGAAGCCGCCGCCGCCGTGCTTCGCGCCGCGTGGGGCGAGGCGGAAGCTCAAGCCGCGAGTGAAGAGCGCGTACCCGCCGAGGGTGGCGGCGCCCTCGAAGGGCGCGGGCCCGCCAGGGATCGCGGTTCCTCCGAAGGTCGCGGTGCCATTCGGGGTCGCGGTGCCATTCGGGAACGCGGTGCCATTCGGGAACGCGGTGCCATTAGGGAACGCAGCGATGGCGACTGAGACCTTCGCCGACGTCGCGATTCCTGTGCCCCTGCGCCGCACCTTCACCTACCGCGTTCCGGAAAAACTCTTGGGCAAGGTGCAGCGCGGCAGCCGCGTCGCCGTCGCCTTTCAGCGGCGCAAGGTGCCCGCGATCGTTACGGCCCTTCATCAAACGCCCCCCGACGTCGCCCGCATCGTCACCATCGCTGGGTTGATCGAACCCGAACCGCTCTACGACGAGGAGCTCCTTGGCTTCCTGGAAGAAGCGGCGAAGTACTACTTTCATCCCCTCGGTGAAGTGCTTCGGGCCGCGGCGCCGGCGGTCCCCACGGGCGCCATGAGCCGCCTTCGCGCCGGCGGCTTCCTGGCCGCCGATGAAACGCTGCCGGGGGCGAAGATCGCTGAGCGAACCGAGCTTTACTACAGCCGCGTGGGCTCTCGCGAAGGCGTTCGCCTCGGCGCCGCCCAAGCGCGTTTCTTCGAAGCGATCGAGGAAGGCGTCGAGGTGCCGCTCTCGCACCTGCGCAAAGCATTTCCGCGGGCGCGCAGTCTCGGTCGGGCGCTGACGGAGAAGGGTCTGATCCACGTCGACGAGCGACTCATGCGGGGCACGCTCTTTCAGGCCCCCGTGCGCCGGGATGCGCCGCCGGCGTTGACCCCCGCCCAGCAGATCGCCGCAAAGGCGATTCGCGAGGGCCTGCACACGAGCGGCCAGTTCCTGCTTCACGGCGTCACCGGCAGCGGCAAAACGGAAGTCTACCTGGACGCGATCGCCACGTGCCTCCAAGGAGGCCGCGGAGCGCTCGTCCTCGTTCCGGAAATCGCGCTCACGCCCCAGCTCGTTGGCCGCTTTCGCGCACGCCTCGGTGACGACTTCGCGGTCCTTCATTCGGCGCTGACGCCCCGCGAACGCGACGACGCTTGGCGCCAGCTCCGCAGCGGTGAGCTGCGCTTGGTCGTCGGCGCGCGCTCAGCGCTCCTCGCGCCCGTGCCCAACCTTGGGCTCATCGTGGTCGATGAGGAGCACGATGGCTCCTACAAGCAGGAAGACGGCTTTCGCTACAACGCCCGGGACATGGCGCTCCTTCGCGCCCATCGTGCGGGCGCTGTCGCGCTTCTGGGCAGCGCGACGCCCTCGATCGAATCGAAGCATCGAACGGAAAGCCGCAGCACACTGCTCACCCTTCCCGCCCGGGCCGGCGGCCAGCCCATGCCCACCGTCGAAGTGCTCGACATGCGCCGGCACGGCAGCCGCCCGGGCCGACATCATCTGCTAAGCGGCCCGCTCGAAGCCGCCCTCGAGCAGTGCCTCGAACGAAAAGAGCAGGCGATCCTCTTTCTGAATCGGCGCGGCTTTTCGCCCAGCGTTCGCTGCACGGCGTGCGGCGAACTGCGCGAGTGCCCAAGCTGCAGCGTGGCCCTTACGCTGCACCAGCGTGAAGGCCGTCTGCGCTGCCACTACTGCGACTACCGCGCGCCGATTCCCGAACGCTGCCCCGCATGCGGTGCCGACGCCCTCGAGCACATGGGCCTCGGGACGGAGCAGCTCGAATCGATGCTCACCGAGAACTTTCCCGGTGCGCGGGTGGGACGCCTCGACCGGGACGTCGCGTCGGGGAGGAGCATCGAGGCGATCCTAAAGCGCTTTCGCGCGCGCGAGCTTGACGTTCTCGTCGGCACCCAAATGGTCACCAAGGGCCACGACGTTCCCGGCGTCACGCTGGTGGGCGTGCTTGCCGCCGACCAGTCGCTCGACTTTCCGGATTTTCGCGCCAACGAGCGCACCTTTCAGCTGCTTGCTCAGGTGGCGGGGCGGGCGGGCCGAGGTGAGCGGCCCGGGCGGGTCATCTTTCAGACTTACTAGTCCGAGCATCCCGCAATTGCTGCCGCCGCAAAGCACGACTACCACCGCTTCTTCGCCGGCGAAATCGCCGCACGCGAAGAGCTCGCCTACCCGCCCTTTGGCCACATGGCCGCCGTACGCGTCGATCACCCAAAGGAATCCCGCGCCGAGGGCGCCATTCGCGCCATCGCCGCGGCCGCGCGCCAGCACCCTGCAGCCCGAGAGCTTCGCGTCGAACTCCTGGGTCCGACGCCGGCGCCCCTCGCGCGCCTGCGCGGGCGCTACCGCTATCGCTTCTTCTTGCGGAGCGTCGATCGGCGAGCCCTCCGTGGCGTCGCCGCCGTCATTGCGCGCGCCATCGACGAGGCTTCCTCGGGCGTGCGGGCATCCCTCGACATGGACCCCGTTTCGATGATGTAGCGCGCCGCGTCTAAATTGGCGGGAGAGCCTTGATCCCGGCGACGCTCGGCGGGGTATGCTCTCGCCGTGGCCCACCCGCCCGTCGAACTCTGGCTTTCCGGTCCCGAAGCGAGCTGGATCGTCCGTGCGCTTTCGGACGCGCGGATCGACGTGGTGATTGCCGAGGGCATCGAAGAAGCCACGCTCAGCGAAGAGACGATCGCCATCGTCGACGGCGCCCACCGCCATCTCGCGGCGATCCGGGCTCTCAGGCCGGGCCCTTTCATCGTCGTTGGTTGGGACGAGCTCGCGAACGAGCTCTCCGAGCAGATCAAGCCCCTACTCTTTTTGCCACGCCCCGTCGCCGTGGGCCGGCTCGAGCGCCGGCTGCGCGAACTGCTCAAGGACGACGCCGATGTGCCAATGCAGTCCGGCTCGCGCGATGTGGACGGCAGTCGCGAGCGGCAGGTCGGCGATCCGCGTCCGATCGAAACGATCGAGGTGGAGCGACGCGAACGCACCGTGCACCTCGACGACGACCCCGCCTACGCGGACACGGGCGGTGTGGAGCGCACCGTTCAGCTGGACGAGGACGAGGTGGAGAGCGTCGCAAACTTCACGGCCCAACGATCGGAGATCGTGACCGTCGACCGGGCCGGCGCCCTCGACGCGCCGGAGCGCCCGGGCGAAAGCTCGGACGCACCAAGTCTGCAGCTCTCGGCACGTCTCAACGCGCTCCTGCACGCGGCGGACCGCCGACTCTTTCCCGGTGACGCTCCGCTCGACCTGCGCTTTAGCGTGGGCGAAGAAAACGTGCTCGAGCTCGTGCCGGACGAGCTTCTCGCCGAGGGCGCCGTCCAGGTCGAGCAAGTCGCGCTCGAAGACCCTCTCGAAGCGTTCACCTTCGTCGGCACACCCGACTTACTCGACACGGCGGCGGGCCGCCGAAACCCCGAAGGCACCCCGCTGACGGTGCACGGCGTTCGGCACCACGAGCGTTCGGAGAACGAGCGCGAAACGAATGTCACCCGCGAGGGCATGCTTCCCCCGGGTGGCGCACTGCGCATGTTTTGGGAGTACGCCGTTCGCTCGCGCTGCCAGCTGCAGGTCGAGATCGGCGGCGGCGACACCGCCCTCATCTCGCTCGCGC
>JBCCRV010000410.1:0-6857 GCA_039201085.1 Myxococcota bacterium
ACGGCCTGGCAGCGGCGGGCATCGACGAAGCGGACCTGTCGAAGCTCGCCAAGCTCGCACTCGAAGACGTCTGCCACAAGCTCAACCCCCGCGACTGCACGGAGGCAGACATGCTCGCGCTCTACAAGGCGAGCCTGTAGGGGGCTTTTGGAAACCGCGCTTACGACGCTCTTTTCAGCGGTCTAACGGAGCCCAGACGGCGTCGTTGTTCGAGCGAAGGTTCCGGCTCCGGCGAAGGTTCCCGCTCCGGCTCCGGCTCGGGTCAAGCGACGGGTTCGCGTCGGGAGACGTCGGCGGACCGCTCAGCCGGTAAAGCACGGGCACCGCTGCGGCGAGGCGCGGAGAGCTGCGCCTCTGGTCGTTAGAGCTCCGGGGGCGGATCGTGGCCGCCTTCGCAGAGCGGGTTGCAGCGAAGGATGCGTTTGGCGCCCAGCCAGCTCCCCCGGAGGGCGCCGAAGCGAAGAACGCAGAGCGCCGTATAGCGGGAACACGAAGGCTCAAAGCGGCACGTCTGACCGATCAGAGGGGACAGGGTCCACCAGTAGAGGCGCAGCACAAAGAGGGCGATCCCGCGGAGCACGTTTGGTTTTAGCAGGTAAGGGCCTTATGCCCAAAGGCGGCCTTGCCGACCCGGGCGTAACGCCGCAGGCTCGGCTCATGCTTGCGATTCGGGATCTCGAAATGGCCTACGGCGGTCAGCCGGTCCTGAAGCTGGAAGCACTGGATGCGGAAGCGGGCGAACAGCTGTGTGTGGTGGGTCCTTCGGGCACGGGAAAGACAACGCTGCTGAATGTCATCGCTGGCCTTCAAACGCCCACGCGCGGTTCGGTTCGTGTGGGGGATGTGAAGGTCGAAACGCTCACGGAACGGGAGCGTGACGCTTTTCGTGCGGCCAACGTGGGCTACGTCTTCCAAGGGTTTCATCTGCTTCAAGCGCTGTCTGCGCTGGAAAACGTGGAGCTCGCCACCCGCTTTGGTGGCGGAAAGAAGAACCGCGCCCTCGAACTTCTCGATGCGCTGGGCGTTCGCCACCGTGCCCAGGCCCTGCCGAGCGAGCTCTCCGTCGGCGCGCGGCAGCGCGTGGCGATCGCGCGCGCCCTGGTCAATGGTCCGCGGCTTCTCCTGGCGGACGAACCGACGGCGAACCTGGACGATCGCGCTGCTGAGCGCGCCTTGGCTGGGCTCTGCGAGAGCGCGGCGGACCACGACGCCACACTCCTCGTAGTCACCCACGACAGCCGCGCACGCGAACGCTTCGATCGTGTGGTGGAGCTGACGCCGCCATGAACGTGCTGGGGCTCGTGTGGCGCAGCGTGCGCCTTCGTCGGCTTCCGTCGGCGCTGACCGCGGCCAGCGTGGCCGTCGGCGTCATGCTCGTTTGCGCAGTGATCCTTCTGCAGAGCGCCATGGCGCGGCACTTCGAAGAACCGGCGCGTGGCTACAGCCTGGCCATCGGCGCGCCGGGTTCGGCGCTTCAGCTCGTGCTCGCCACCGTCTACCAGATCGACAAGAGCCCGGGCCTCATTCCGATGGACCTCTGGACCGAGCTCGAGGCGGATGAAAGTGTGTCGCTCGCCGTACCGTACGCCCTTGGCGACACCTTTCGCGGCTTTCGCGTCATCGGCACGACGGACGCGATTTTCGACGCGCCTTTTCCACTCGCGGACCCCGCGCTCGCCGAAGGTCGAGCCTTCTCTTTTGACCGCGAACGGCTCCGCGAGCTCCTCGCCGAGCGAGGCGCAACGCTCGATGGAGAGAGCGCGCACGACGCTCCGAACGACGCGGTGATTCTGGATCCCTTTGGTGATAGCGCGCCAGACCTCACCGGCCGTGCGGCGGGCGATGACGGCGAACACGAACACGACGACGAGCATCACGGCGACGTCGACGAACATCACAGCGACGGCAACGACCACAGCGACGCGGAGCGGCGCGGTGCCGACGAGCATCACGACGACGACGAGCATCACGACGACGAACACGACGGTAACCGCGATGACGACGAGCATCATGACAATGCCGACGAGCATCATGACGACGCCGACGAGCATCACGGCGACGAACACGACGGCAACCACGATGCCAACGAGCATTATGACGATGCCAACGAACATCATGACGATGCCGACGAACATCACGCCGACGAGCATCATGACGACGCCGACGAACATCACGACGGTGCCGACGAACATCATGACGATGCCGACGAGCATCATGACGATGCCGACGAGCATCACGACAGTGCCGACGAACATCACGACGGTGCCGACGAACATCACGACGACGACGAGCACGGCCACCACGCCCACGCCGATGTGCCCATGGAAGCCGTTGTCGGCGCCGAAGTTGCCCGCCGCCTTGGCGTGAGCGTCGGCAGCGAGATCGAACCAACGCACGGCCTTGAAGGCGCCGTGCACGACGAGGAGCACCTTTGGGAAGTGGTCGGCATTCTCGGCAAAACCGGCACGCCGCTCGATCAGGTCGTCTTCATCAACCTCGAGAGCTTCTACGCGATCGACGACCATGAAGGCGCCACGCTCCCCGACACCGACCAGGCGGCCCTTTCCGCGCTCCTGGTCTTTCCCCGGCCGGGCGTGCACAAGGTGATGCTGCTCTCACGCTTGAACCGTCGCCCCGATTTGCAGGTCGCGGACGTGCCGGCGGAGGTGCAGAAACTCTTTGCACTCATTGGCGGCGTTGACCAAATCCTGCTCGTCGTGGCGGGACTGGTCGTGTTGCTCGGTGTGTTTGCGATCTTGCTCTCACTCTTCACGACGATGAATGAGCGACGTCGCGAGATGGCGATCCTTCGTGCGATCGGCGCGCCCCGAAGCACCGTCTTCGGCGTCATCACCATCGAAGCGGCAACGCTCGCGGCCCTTGGCGGACTGGCCGGTCTGGTCCTCGCGCATCTCGCCATTGCGCTCACGGCGCCGATGGTCGAATCGCTCGCGGGCTTTCGTCCCTCACCGACGGATGGCGAATCAGCGGAGCTCGCGGTGTGGCTCGGCGTGGTGGTGCTGGGCGCCCTTGCGGGAAGCCTTCCCGCGTTTGCCGTCTACCGCGGCGACGTCGCGAAGTCGCTCCGCCCTCAAAGCTAAACCTCACCCCCGGTTGGTTGGACACGAAGCGCCGAAGCTCGCCAAGGCGCTCATACACCGTGGCGTCCCCGGGCGTGGACGTTTGCAGCCCCACATGAGGGATGAACGCAGATGGCCGCGAGGCTTCCCGCCTCGAGATAGCGGACGTGCGACCGTGAACTCGTTTTGTCCCTGCGGTGCCACTGCGGTACCATCAAATGTATCGCGCCTGCACCAAAGCACGACCGACTCGGGACGGAGCCAACATCCGCTCCCGCGCACGTCTCCCTTGCCCTTTTGGTCGGTGCGCTTTCATTTGGCTGCGGCCAGACCTTCGTCGAGCGGAGCACCAACGAAGGGGCACTCGACGCAGCGGCCAACGACGACGCCGATGCGGCCCTTCCGATCGACGGCTCGGCTGTCGATCGGACAGCCGACGGCGCGTTCGCCGACGGGAGCGACCAGGCCGCATTTCCCGACGCCGCACTGGATGCGGCGAGCGACGCCGCCTCGGACGCAGGTGAGCCGTGCCCCGGCCTGTTCTGCGACGGCTTCGAAAGCGGCGACACGTCCGCGTGGGATCGCATTCACGCGCCGAGCGGCGGCACGGTGAACGTGGTTTCCGAGCCCGTACACCGGGGACGGTTTGCCATGGAGTCGATCGGCTCGGACACGTCAGACTGGGGCGCGATTCTCTTGAAGGACGCGTTCAGCGTGGACACGCGCGACCATTGGCTGCGGGCGTACTACTTCTTTCCGGACTCCCGACCCTCCGAGTACATCACGTTCTCCGATGTCTCCTTCGAGTACTCCGTTGTCTCGTACCGACAGCCCGACCGGATCGACTTGCACTCGCACCAATGGCGGGAGGACGAGTTTACGCAGACGGAGCCCTTCGAGTTTCCCATAGGCGAGTGGGTGTGCGTCGAACTTCATCTTCAAACGGACGCAAGTGGCGGCGTGGTTGAGCTCTTCGCCAACGGCGCGCTTCTTGTGCGGCACGAGGGCGGTACCGATCGCCCCGAGGGCCACACAACGATTGGCGTCGGCACCGAATACCAGGACCTTCGGGGTTCGCAGACCACCACCTATGTGGACGACGTGGTCGCAAGCGACGAACGTATCGGTTGCGACTGAGCTCCGAGGACTTAGCGACAGCCCGCCTGCATCTCCACCTCCACCTCGGGCGCTGACGCGATATCGCATGGCACCGGGCAGAGCTCGGCGAAGCCTGGACGGGCGCCGTCCTCGATGTCCTGCTGAAAGAAGAAGCCGAACTCCACATCGGCGCAGTCCTCCTCCCGCTCGACCCGCAACAGCTCCACCGGAGGCGAGCTTGGCACGAGCAAACGAACCTGGAGGTCGCGCGGATCCGGAACGGCACCTGCGGCGGGGATCGCATACACGCACGAACGCACTTCGCGCCGAAGCTCCGTCAGCAGCTCGAAGAGACGACCGGATACGTCTTCGTCCGTGGTCACGATCAGCGCCTCCTCGGTGCCGCCGGCCTCCGCGAGCCGTGAGAGGTTCTCACGCGCTTCGCGCTCCTGTTCGGGCTCGAACACGCCGATGACGAAGGACTGGATTCCGTCGGCATCGCCTGCCGCCAGTACCTCCGCCGGCTCAACGATGCCCGCTGTCGGGTCCGGATCCCGCTCGAAGACGCTCGGCAGGTTTTCGTCACAGTCGGCGGGAAAGCCGTCGGTGGCTACAAGCATGACGATCTTGTTGCCCGGCCGGAGGACGCTTCGCGCACGCGCCGCTTCGAGTACGCCGCGGACGGCGGGGAGCGTGGGCGTCCCGCCTTCAGGCGCTCGGCTGACCAACGCTTCGACCAGCGCGGCGCCGGCGCCGGGAAGCTCGTCGATCGGGACGTTGGGCCGTTCGTAGACGCCGGGATCGCAGGAAATGCGGTTTTCGCAAAGGCCGAGATCGATGCAGACGCCAAGGCCCGACTCGGCGCAGAAGTCGTTTCGCGGGTCTAGGACATCCGGAAAGCAAAAGGCGACATCCTCGCTGGCCGTGCAACGACCAAGGGGCACGCACTCGCCTTCGCCAAGCGGGCACTCACTGCCCTCCTCGCAGAGGAGTCCAGACTCGGAGCAAACGTCCGGCGCGAGGCAGCTGCCACCGGCGCCGCAGTCGCTGTCGCCGCGGCAAAACTCGGGCACGGCGTCGTTGATCGATGGAAAGAACGTAAGGGCGGCGCCAACGCCCGCGGACTCTCGACTGCCCAAGAAGTCGTCGAGCGCATCGGTCACCGCTTCCGACTTCGTCACGCCAGTGGCGGTCAGCTCACCCATCGATCCGGAACTGTCGACGAGCAAGAAGATGTCCAAGCTCGCAAGCTCCGCCGTCGTCTGAAACGGGATGCACTCGAGCACATCGGCGGCATCCATCGCGTCGGCCATGTCGCTCATGTCGAAGATGTCCGGGCTATTCGGCGCGTCGAGGGCGTCGAGGGCGGCGTCTTCGCTCGGTTCGGGCAAGCCCGTCTTGGCTCCACAGGCGACGAGGCCAACGACAAGAAGATAAGGCGCTCGATTCATGGCTGAAAAGCCTAGGCCACGCGGGCCCGCGGCGCCCGTCGACGCCGCCATCCGGGCGGCGCAGGCCGTGCTCGACCGGTTCGACCTTTATTTGATTGCCTCGGGTTCGTCGGTCGGGTCGAGATCAAGGCGCGAGGACGAAGGACGGCAAGCGCCTTTCGAGGACGAGAGAGCGCAGAGGTCGGCGCGAGCGGTGGGTCCGAGGGTCGAACCGGTCTAGATGCGGCAGTCAGCGCTCATGTGCACCTGAGCACCACGTGCCTCCGCTTCTGCGCAAGAAGCCGGGCAAAGCTCGATAAAGCCCGGGCGAGCGCCACCTTCAAGATCCTGCTCGAAGAAGAAACCTGCTGGAACGCTCGCGCAATCCACCTGGCCGTCGACACGCTCCAGCTCGCGGCGGGTGCCGTTCGCCAGTATGTGCACCTGAAGCGCATTCGGCTCGGGCACGGAGCCAACGTCAGGGATCGCATACACGCAGGAGCGGATCGTCTGACGAAAACTCGAGAGGAGCTCGAAGAGCCGTTCGGAAACGTCGTCGTCGGTCGTCACGACGAAGGCTTCACCGGTGCCTCCTGCCTGCGCCAGTCGCGAGAGGTTTGTTCGGGCTTCGACCTCCTGGTCACGTTCGAACACGCCAACGATAAGCGACTCGATCCCGTCGGCGCGTCCCTGTGCGAGAACGGCCGCCGGCGCCTCAATGCCCGCGGAAGGATCCCGTTCAGGGTCGTCGGGGACGGACGGGTCGCACGCCGAAGGCAGACCGTCCGTAGCGAGCACCATCACGATCTTGTTTCGAGGATGGCGGTCGCGATGTGCGCGCGCCAGCTGGAGAACGCCGGAGACGGCGGGCAGCGTCGGGGTATTTCCTATGGACCCACGGCTGACGAGCGCATCCGCAATCGCCGCGCTGTTGGCGGGCAAGCGATCGATGGAAACCTCAGGTACGGTGTAGTTTACCGAATTGCAGCGGCTGACGCGCGCGCACTCACCAGCCCGAAGGCAAGGGCCGGAATCGCCAGGACATGTGCCCGCAACGCCGGCGGAGGTGACCGAGCAAAACGTCCGTCGGCGGGCCGTCGAGCAAAGGCCGGGGTAGAGGCACTCGCCGGCCTCGGGGGCGCAGGTTTCGAAGCAACGCTCACCCGACAGGGAGCACGTGCCCACGGCTGGCCGACAGGGAACGCCCAGCCCGCAGCCAGTGGCGCCTCGGCAGCTACGCGGGGCCGCC
>JBCCRV010000411.1:0-6848 GCA_039201085.1 Myxococcota bacterium
CGCGAGATCATGAACGAGATCATCGCCAAGGTGGAAGGGCCGCCCCGCCCGTAGTCTTCCCACTTCACGCTCTTCCTCCTGCGAGCCGCCGCGCTCGTCGACGAGTGGAGCGGGTCCTTCCGCCGTCACAAGTGCGGATCGACGAGCGCATCTTGTGAGCGCTCGTCCGCGCATCGTTCGGCCGTTGCGGCGATGAGCACCTCCTGGCGGGCCTCCCGCGATGCTTCATCGCGCTCCGTGGATGCTTCCTCGCCCCGAAGCGTGATGAAGGCCTCGGGCGTGTCGAGGACGTCCCAAAGCTCCTCACCGGCGTCGAGAAGTTCGCAGTTTCGCCGCTGAAGCACACGAACCATCGCGGGAAAAGCTTCGACGACCCGTGGATTGGTGTCGTGCAGCAGCACGATGCCGCCTGGTCCCAGCGGATGGCGCTCGCGAATGTCGAGGGACCGCTCGAAGGCGTCGACGATGTCCTGTGGCCGTCGGCTCGTCGTATCACCGGAGGTGATGTTCCAAAGCACGTGCGTGTATCCGCGGCGGCGAAGCTCGCCGTTGACCCGCCGATTGCGAGCGCCGTAGGGCGCGCGAAAGAGCACCGGGCGGGCGCCAAAGACGGCTTCAAAGGTCGCTTCGGCGCGGTTGAGCTCGTCTTGGATTTCGACGAGCTTGAGGCGCGTTAGGTTTGGGTGGGTGTGCGTGTGGCCGCCGATTGTGTGGCCCCGGCGGGCAATGTCCTGGGCGAGCGCCGCCTTCGCCCGATCGACGCGGTTCGTGCCGTCAAAGCCGCGCGTCACCAGAAAGAAGGTCGCGCGAATGCCGAAGTCGTCGAGGTGTTCGAGGAGCTGCGGTGTGGTGTCGAGGCGCGGACCGTCGTCGAAGGTGAAGTGCAGCTGGCGGTGCGGATTCATGCCGCGCGTCGTGCGACCACGGGCCAGGTGCGGCGCGAAGGGGTCGTGCGTTGGCTCCGCAGCGGGCGCGCCGTCGGGCGCAAGCGCACTCGGCGGTGCCGGAGACTCGGCGCTTCGGTGCCGGAGGCCAAAGGCGCGAACTGGAAAGAGCGCCAGCGTGGCGATAAGAAGCGCGGGAAGGAAGAGGCGAAAGGCGGCGTTCATGGCGCGCGCTCACTTCAAGGCGCATGCCATCCCGCCCTTCGCCGGACATAAAGGGCGTCGGTCGCCGGTTTGCTCCCTTCGCGTGTGCGTTCATACGCGGCGTTGTGGCTGCTCGGCACCGCCGCGCTTTGGGCCCGTCCTCAAGGCGCGGCGTGGCTGATCGAGGTCTAGCGCTAGCGAAGCCAATCGGGCGTTCGGCGCCGTATAGCTTCGCCCGCGAGAGCCACCACCACGAAGCTGAGGCTCATCGCCGCCAGCATGGTCATGCCGATCTGAGCTTGGCCCCACGCGAACACGGCGAGCAGCGACGCCAAAAGCGGCACACGCATGTCCGGGTCGATGGCGAAGAGCGGCGGGACCTTGGGCCGCTCCAGCTCAGCGATCAGAGCGTCGACCTCCGGCGTCGGCGGAGCTTTCGTTTTCGAGCCGCGCGCCACGAGCGGCACGACGCAACGAGGACACTCGCTGCCGTAGGTGAAGCCGTCGTGGCAGCACGGGCAGACGAGGGGAGCCGGTGCCCGGCGAGCCCGCGTTCGGCGCGCCATCGGGCGGTCGGCCATGATGGTGCGGTAGGCACGAAGGGCCCGGCGAAAGCGCCGGGTCGCGTCCGGCGCCGGGTTCACGTCCGGATGTAGCTCGGCAGCGAGTCGCTGCCAAACCTTACGGACCTCGGCCTTTGGCGTATTCGGGGAAAGTCCAAGGATGCGGTAGGCCCGTTCACTCATCGATTCGTACACTCCTCGCCACCATTCGCCCTCGAGCTTAGTGTACGGCCAGCGCCGAGGGTTCCAACACGGCGCGAGATTTTTTCTTTTATGGCCCCGGTCCTCACGATTCTTCACGATGCGGATGCGCTGATCGCCGTGGACAAGCCCGCCGGGCTGCCCTCGACGGGCCGAAACGAGCGGGATCGGGACTGCGTCCAGTGGGCGCTCGAGCGACAAGTGGAGGCGCCCCTATGGGCCGTTCACCAGCTCGATAAGGACACCACGGGCGTCCTCCTCTTTGTGCGGCGAAAATCGGCCGTTGCGCCCTGGTCGGAGGCGCTGCGCACCGGTCGAAAGCGCTACTTGGCGCTCGTTTCAGGCGCGCCCACGTGGCCCTTTCGACGGCTCCGGGCGGCCCTTAGCTACGATCGGAAGGCGCGGATCGCCCGCGTGAGGGCGTCCGGAAAGCGGGCCGACACCCATTTCACCCGGCTGGCCCTCGGCGAAGGAGCGAGCTGGGTGCGGGCGGCGCCTCGCACGGGCCGCACGCATCAGATTCGGGCCCACCTCGCCCACCTCGGCCACCCGATCGTCGGGGACACGCGCTACGGCGGACCCATGGCGCCGCGCGTGATGCTGCACAACGCTCAGATAGCGTTGGAGGGCCTCCGCCTCGATGCGCCGGCGCCCGTCGCCATGGTTAAGGCTGGGGCAGTGCATGGGCTGATGGCGCCTGCGGATGCTTGAGCGGGGCGCACACACGTGGGACCTTTTACATTCCCGCTTGTTTTCGCGCTCTACGTGTATTCTCGCCCATGTCCTCCACCAACCCCGTACACCCCGATTTGCCTACCTTGCCCGATGCGCCGGCCGAGATTCGGCACCTCATCGGTGGCGAGTGGCGGGCGGGCGGCGTGCTGGTGGACGTGCACAGCCCGTACTCGGGCGAGGTCATTGCCCGCGTTCCCCTCGCCGACGAGCCCACCGTTGACGCCTGTGTGGCCGCGGCGAAAGCCGCGTCGGTGGACTGGCGAGGCACGCCGCTGAAGGAGCGGACGCAGCGCCTGTTTCGGTTCCGGGAACTGCTCCTCCGCGATCTCGACACGCTGGCTCACCTTTGCTCCAGCGAGAGCGGGAAGACCGTCGTGGAGGCGCGTGCGGGGATTATGAAGGGCGTCGAGGTCATCGAGTTTGCGCTCAGCATTCAAAATCTCGACGATGGCGCCGTGCTCGAGGTGAGCCGCGGCGTGTCCTGCGAAGTGCGCCGTGAGCCCCTGGGTGTGGTGGTGGGCATCACGCCCTTCAACTTTCCCGCGATGGTGCCGATGTGGCTCTTTCCCATCGCCGTCACGGTGGGCAACGCCTTCGTGTTGAAGCCCTCCGAGAAGGTGCCGCTCACCGCCGTTGCCATGGCCGAGCGCATGGTGGAAGCGGGTTTTCCGCCGGGGGTGTTCAGCGTTCTGCACGGCGATAAGGCCGCCGTACGGGCCTTGGCCCGCCACGCGGACGTCGCCGCTTTGGCCTTTATCGGCAGCACGCCGGTGGCGCGCGCGGTCTACGTCGACGCCACGTCGAGCGGCAAGCGCGCCCTCTGCCTCGGAGGCGCGAAGAATCACCTCATCGTCGTGCCCGATGCCGATCGCGACGTCGCCGTGGATGGCATTGTGCGCTCCTTCACCGGCTGCGCAGGCCAGCGATGCATGGCGGCGAGCCTAATGGTCGCCGTCGGAGACGTGCGCTCCATCTTGGACGCGGCGTGCGAACGGGCCAAGTCGATGGTGCTCGGCCGGGATATGGGCGCGATCATCGATGCAACCGCCCTCGAGCGCTTGCATAAGGCGCTCCAAGCCGCCCGTGCGGAGGGCGCTGCCATTCGGGTGGACGGTCGAAACGCGCCAGCCCCGAAGGGCTTCGAGGGCGGCTATTGGCTTGGCCCGACCATCCTCGAAGCGAAGCCGGAGATGGACTGCGCGAAGACCGAGCTCTTCGGGCCCGTGCTCACTGTGGTGCACGTGGAGACCTTGGAAGAAGCCATGGCGCTCGGTGATGCGAACGTCTACGGCAACGCCACCAGCGTCTTCACGACGCGGGGCGCCGTAGCGCGCTTTGTGGCCGCGCGCGCTCAGGCCGGAATGATCGGAGTGAACGTGGGGGTGCCCGTCCCGCGTGAGCCCTTCTCCTTTGGCGGCACGAAGGCGTCGCGCTTCGGCATGGGCGACATCACGGGCCGTGCCGCGATCGAACTCTGGAGCGAGCAAAAGAAGATCACCACCAAGTGGTCGATGCAATCCGACATGAACTGGATGAGCTGATGGAAGAGAACGCCAACGAAAGCGCCCGCAAGCGTCGGCCGCACATTCGACTCACCACCCACCCCGCGGTCACGGGCATCGAACCCTTGCCCGTGAATTGGGGCGCCGCGGACCCGAGCGAACGCGGGCCGCTGATCGGCACCTTTTCGAAACCGGAAGAGCGGAACGTCATCGGTACCCATAGCGGAAGCTATTCGGTCTACCGTGCGCTGGCCGTGGCCGCCGGCGCCCTCGATCCGGAGCATCGGGCGGACCTCACGGACACGGCGCCGACGAATGCGCTCGGGCCCCACCCGTCCTGGGGCGACCCTGACAAGATCGTGAGTATCGACCCTTGGGGCGCAAAGGTGGCCAGCGTCTTTTCATCGCACCTGGACGACGGTATGGACATACGTCCGACGATCGCGATCACCCAGGCGCATCTTCACATTCCTGAGCTTCGTGAAGCGATCGCCGAGGGACGCCTCAAGCCCGATGGAAAAGTGCTTAAGGCGAACGGCACGTGCCTCGTGACGAAAGCCGCCGTTGAGCCCGTTTGGTATTTGCCCGGCATCGCCAAGCGCTTCGGCTGCAGCGAATCGGACTTGCGGCGCGGTCTCTTCGAGCAGACCGGCGGCATGTTTCCCGAGCTCGTCACGCGGGGCGACCTGGACGTTTTCTTGCCGCCGATCGGCGGGCATACGGTCTACATCTTCGGCGACCCCAGCGACATCGGCGACGACACCGTCAACCTGACCTGCCGCGTGCACGACGAGTGCAACGGCTCGGACGTGTTCGGCAGCGACATCTGCACGTGCCGCCCCTACCTGACGCACGGCATCGAAGAGTGCGTTCGCGGTGTTCAGGAAGGCGGCTCGGGGCTGATCGTGTACAACCGCAAGGAAGGCCGCGCCTTGGGGGAGGTGACGAAGTTCCTCGTTTACAACGCGCGCAAGCGCCAGGAGGGCGGCGACCGACCCGAAGCCTACTTCCTTCGGACCGAATGCGTTGCAGGCGTGCAGGACATGCGCTTTCAGGAGCTGATGCCCGACGTGCTTCACTGGCTAGGTATCACGCGCATCGATCGATTCTTGTCGATGTCGAACATGAAGCACGATGCCCTTGTGGAAAGCGGCATCGCGATCGGCGAACGGGTGGAGATCCCCGATGAACTCGTTCCCGAAGACGCCAAAGTCGAAATCAAAGCCAAGATGGCGGCGGGCTACTTCACGGACGGTCCCGTTCCCACGCGGGACGAACTGCGTGACGCGGACGGTCGTCCGCTCGAGGACCTTTAATGAGCTTGGGCCACGCTGGCGGTCCGGAAGCGGAAGCCGCGGCTGCGCTTTTGCGTCCGAAGGCGATACGCGAGCGCTGCGGACGCATCTTGTCCCACGTCGCGGAAGGAAAAAGTTCGGTGTTTCGACTTCACGAAGACCGGCTTGAGGCACTGGCCAAACGCGTCGCCGAGGTGACGAAGAACGCTTATCCGGAGCTGCGGGTGCCCTACCACTCGCGATGGAACCATATTCGCGCGGGAGGCGTGGATCGGCGCGGGCGCCTTGAACGTGCACTCAAGGACTGCGGTGATGACGAGCTCACGCGCCGCCGCTTTGAGTATGTGATCGTTAGCGTCCTGCTCGACGCCGGCGCCGGACCGGACTGGAGCTTCGAAGAGGACGGCCAGCGCTACACGAGGTCGGAGGGTCTCGCGGTGGCGGTGGCGTCGGCCTTTGAAGCCGGTGCGTTCGCGTCGGACGGAACGCCGAAGGCGGACGCCGACGGGTTGAGTGCCTTTGACGAAGACGCGGTGCGCAAGGCCTTCGGGGTGAACGAAGAAAACCCCCTCGTCGGCGTTGCCGGTCGCGCTTCGCTCATCGCCGAACTCGGGGCCGCGGTCGCTCAGCGCCCCGACATCTTCGGTCCAGACCAGCGGCTTGGAGGACTCTTCGACGTGCTGCTACGCGTCGTCGAAGACGGACGCTTGCGCGCGGCCTACGTGCTCGACGCCGTGCTCGAAGGGCTCGGTCCGATTTGGCCCGGCCGCATTCGACTCGGCGGCCGAAACCTCGGTGACGTATGGCGCCACCCGGCCGCCGGCGGCGACGCCTTCTCCGAAGGCCTTGTGCCCTTTCACAAGCTCAGCCAATGGTTGACCTATTCGCTTCTCGAGCCGCTCGAGTGGGCCGGCATCACGATCTCGGAGATCGACGAGCTTACCGGTCTTGCCGAGTATCGAAACGGCGGGCTTTTCGTCGACGGGGGGGTACTCGAAGTCGTGGACCCCGCCGTGCTCGAGTCTCCGCAGGCTCCGGAAAGCGAAGCCGTGGTCGAATGGCGCGCGTCGACGGTGGTGCTGCTCGATCGCATTGCGCCCCTTGTTCGCGCGCAGCTAGGCGTGAAGGAAGCGGACTACCCGCTTGCGAAGGTGCTTGAGGGCGGCACGTGGCAGACCGGTCGCGTCCTTGCGACGGAAGCGCGCTCGGACGGCACGCCGCCGATCACCCTCGCCTCGGACGGCACGGTGTTCTAGCCCGGGAGACGTCACCATTCGACGCGCCCTCGCACATTTCCTGAACATCACAAGCACTTCCGCTCATCGCTAGAATACGGTGTGTATTCGTCGCTCTTCGCGAAAGCGCGAGTCCAGGACTTGCACGACCATCGCGCCGGCTGGTGACGTTTCCGGGCTAGGGCGTGATGATCGCAGGAACTCGCGTCACGGCGAGCGCCGCTCGCCG
>JBCCRV010000412.1:0-6841 GCA_039201085.1 Myxococcota bacterium
CACGGTAGAAGTCTCGATACCCAAGCAGGTACGCCATCGGCTCCCGTGCGCGACGGCGCTTAAAGAGGGCGCGGACCACGTCCAGTTCGTCGGGCTGCAGCGGGCGCTGGAAGTCCAGGTAGAGATCGACCCGCCGCACGTCGAGGGCCGCCGCCAGAATCAGTTCGGCGTCGCGCACGGGAGCCGATGGCGTACCTGCTTGGGTATCGAGACTTCTACCGTGAACGATTCACCGTGACGCCGGATGTGCTGATCCCCCGGCCGGACAGCGAGGTATTGGTGGATCAGGCGCTAAAGGCGTTGGAAGGCCGTGCGGAGGCGCGCCACGTCGATGTTTGCACGGGAAGTGGATGCGTCGGTCTGTCCATTGCGAAGGCCCGGGCAGACGAAGGAAAGCGGACCACGCTTACGCTCACGGACCTGTCGCCCGCGGCCCTAGCTGTCGCGCGTGTCAACGGTGAAGCCTTGGGCGTCGAAGCGACGCTGCTCGAGGGCGATCTCTTCGATGTGCTCGACGACGCATGCGCGGATGTGTTGACGATCAACCCTCCCTACATTGCGGAGACGGACTTTGCCACGCTCATGCCGGACGTGCGCGACTACGAACCGAAGATCGCCCTGGTGGGCGGATCCGGCGGCGATGATGTGCTCCAGCGAATCGCTGCGGATGCCTCACGCGTGTTGACGCCGGAGGGCGTGCTCTTCGTCGAGGTTGGCGTGGGTCAAGCGCCGGCCTTTGCGGCACTGCTGACGTCGTCAGGGTTTCACGGGGTACGCGCGCACACCGATCTCGGCGGCATCGAGCGGGTCATCGAAGCGCGAATGTCGCCCGTGCAAGAGGACGCAGCCGAGTCGCACGTCGTTCTCGATGAGGTCGATGAAGTGATGGAAGCTCCGACGAATACGCACATCGAGGAAGAGCCCTTTGAGCCAGGGCCTCTGAGCGCTGGGGATGCAGACGACGTCGCCTCGTAGCTTGACCCAACCCGGAGCGTGTGGTCTAGGCGCGGCCGCGTTGCCGACGCCACTCCACCCATTCGTCGGCGCGCGGATACGCGACCTGCGTTGACCGGCGCTTGTCGCGCCATGCGCCAACCTGCGTGCGCGCTGGAGCACGGACTCGCCTCGCGCGCGCGGTGTATCACGTCGTCGCTCGGCGCGTTCGATGGACGCGGGCGTCAGCGTTCATACGCCCCAAAATCTGGGCCCGCACCGGCTGGACGGCTGCGAGACTCGAGATCGTGGTTCACTTGGAATGCCGTTGGGTAGGCCGAATCGACGGCGGGGCTGTCGTCACGAAGCCGGTAGTCGTTTCGACCCACGAAGGGATCGTCGACGGGGACGGCGGTGCGGTCCCACGCTGGAACATCGCCCACCCAGGCGTTTCCATGATTCGCTGGCTCGAGACGGCCGTCCGCGATGTTGGGCGATGATCCGGCGGCGAACACGTTGTTCGACACAACCAGCGACACGTTATCGCCCGCATTCGCCATGAGGTTCCCCGACGCAAAGCTCGCCCCGGTCCATCCCGAGTCAACGACCGTGTTATGAAGGATGTGAATGGTCGTTGGACCCGCGCCCGGTGCACCGCCTTCGATCCGCATGCCGGCGTGGGACGATGCGTCGTCGACCCAATCCGGGCCGAGCCCGGCGCGAACGATAAGGTTGTTGTATACCCAGTTCTCGCCGACCACGTGCCAGCCGAGGAGAATGCCATCGCCCCGTTGGTCGACAATGAGATTGTCGTGAATGCGATGCGCCTCCAGGTACGCTGCGGACGACTGCTCGCTGTAGACGTTGATCGCCCGGTTGGAGCGGTTGTCGTGAAAGTAATTCCAAGCGACGTGTCGGTTGCGTTCCGTAGGCGCTCGAGGGCCGGAGTTTCGGCGAACGCCGGATATGTAGAGGGCGTGGTAGAGCTTCGAGCACGATTCGGCCCCCACGTTGAAAACCTCGTTGCCTAGAATAGCCAGGTCGTTTCCTTCGACGTGAATGCAGCCGGACTGCCCATCTCCACGCGGCGCGCTGACGACGTTTCCAACGATTCGAAAGCCGTCGGTCCCCGTAATGCAAACGCCGCTGCTCACGACCCGGAAGCGCGCGATGACCCAGTGGCGCGACCACGTACCGGTGGTGGAGTTCCAGCGGTGAAAGGCCCGTCCGAGGGCCGGGTTTCCGACCGTGGGCATGGCTCCGGGCAGTCCGATGAGCGCAATCGGTCGGTTCGCTTCGCCGTCTTGGCCCAAGTTGACGGCTGCGGAGAATGCTGTTTCGCTCGCCTGCGTCACCCCTTCGCCGACGTACACAAGGTCGCCGGGGCGCGCGCGCTCGGCGGCGACGGCGATCGAACCCCAGGGCGACCCATACGTGCCGTCGCCCGTTCCTCCCGCGCTCACGTAGCGGATCCGGCCGTCGCGCACCGTGAAGGGAAGGGGTGCGCTGTGCTCACCCCCGACAGTGACACGGATTTCTCCTTCGCCGGGTTCGAGGGACCCCGGAACCAAGAAGGAGATCGTCTGCAGTCCGGGCACCGCATCGGGCTCGGCCCATTCGAGATAGTCGTCGTCGCGTCTAAGGTCGACCCCGTGAACGGAAACGAATGAGTCTCCACGTTCCGGGCCGAAGTTGCGGCCCCAGAGCGTGACCAGCGTTCCGTGCTCGTCACGGTCCTCCCATCCTACAGACGGACCGCTCAGCACGTCTGTGAACAGTGCAACGGGGGCGCTGTCGTGGGGAGGCGGTTCACAGGTGTTTCGGGCCGTGCAGAGAAGACCTGCGGTGCACCGGCACATGACGAAGCCTCCGCATCCGTCGGGCTCGCGTCCGCACTGGTCTGCTTCGCATACCCTTGGCGCGCAGCTGGCGCCGTCCCGCGCAGCGTCCGGCTCGGGCCCGTCGGCCCGCATGTCCGCCGCTGCGTCGGCGGCTCGGAAGTCCGCGCCGGGTGCAGCGATCATGTCGTTCGACGTCGGTGCATCGAGGGGCGACGCGCTTTCTAGCGTGCCTTCGCAAGCCACGATTCCAAGGGCGAGAAAGGCGACCAAAAGGCGCGAGGGAAAGCCGTGCATTCGTTCCATGACAATGCTCTGTGCGCGTTCCGTGCCAGTGTGGGGCTGGAGCTCATGGGCGGGGTTTTCGTGGCTTGCTGCGCGTCCTTGGAGGTCTCCATACCGCATTCACGTGCGACGCTGGCGGGGTCGACACCCCCAACGAGCGCGTTCCGCGGGCTCGCGGCGCGCCCGCCGCGCGGGCGTTCGCCGCAGTGCGTCGTCCGGATGCGGGTAGTTTGATACCCGTGGCCCTTCTCAAGGGGCGGTATCACCGCGTTGGCGTGTGCGTCAGTCCAACGGTGGGCGCTCGAAGGCCCCGATGGTGGGCGATCGACCGCGCGCGCGACCCAGTGCGTCGCGCATCGGGGCGTCGCCCCGGGCGGCGCCGACCGCGGGGCTGGTCTGCGCCGGAACAAATGCATCGTCAAGCATAGCTGGTTCGCGAATCGATGCTGTCAGGCCGGCCGGAGCCGTGTCGCCGCCCTCGAAAAGGTTGGTGGTCCCACTGAGTTCCGGCGTGCCATCAAAAAATGGGCGGCCGGGTGGAGCCGGTTGCACAAGCAAGTTGTTGTCGAAACGCGCTTGCCCGGAGAGTCGCACTGCGGCGCCCCCAGCGTTTCCCGCATCTACGATCGTGTTGTTGGCCAGTTCGCACCGTTCCGTGCACTGCACGTCAACGGCGCCAACGTTCATGCAGCCGGCTGCGGGACCGCGACCCGCGCCAACGATGAGGTTGTTGGACGCCACGAGCGTACCGCAAACGAGCTCTGCTGCGAGGCACTGTGCGTCTTGCAGTCGATTCGCCACGAATTCGATGCGTCCATCCGTCTGAATCGATATCGATGCGTCCGTGCTGCCGCCGACAATTTCGTTTCGCTCGAGGCGCATCCGACCAGAGCCCATCAGGCGAAGACCAAAGTACGAAGATGGCGGACCGGATGGCAGGTGAACGCGGTTGGATAAGAACTCAAGCCGAGCCGATTCTCGAAAGTCAGCACACGCCACATCGAAGCGCGTCTCGCTGCATTCGATGGTGTTGCCCACCCAGCGCCAGTCTTCGCCGCGCACTTCGATCGCGACAAAGCCGCCGGTGAGTCGAAGGTTGGCAACGGTCCAGTGGGAGGGAAGCTGGGGAAATGCGATGTTGGGTACGCGCCACGCCCATCCGTTCGCGGGCCCTTCGACGACCACGGCTTCTCCGGGATAACCTACGAACGCAATCGGTTCGCCCACGCGCCCCGAAATCTCGATCCCTGCCGCGACGTCGTCGACAGCCCGAAAGCGTGAGCCGGGCATCGCGTAGATGACGTCGCCCGGCAACGCGCTGCCGAATGCGAAGGCCAGTGTTTGCCAGCAGCCCCCCCACGTTCCTTCAAACGCATCGCTTCCGGCGGCGGAGTCCACGCAGCGGATGCGGCCGGGGCGAACTGTGAAGGTCGGTCCGTCAGCGCTCGCACCATTCGAACTCTGCACGATCACTTCCCCCGTGCGGACGGGCCCGACACTGACGGCGATCTTCTCGTCCGTCCACTGCAGGATGCTCGCCACTTCCACGCCCCCGATGCGGACGTTTCCGCGTGCGCCGCCAAAACGGTGGCCGTAGATGGAGAGTACGGTTCCCTGGTCGTCCGGTCCGCCGGAGTTCGGGCCGCTCTCTAGATCGATGAACGCGACGTAGGGTGGGTCGATGGGGACCGTAGCGACATCCGGGTTGAACCCACCGTCGGCTGCGTCGGGCAGCATCGGCGCGTCCTCCGTGAGACGGTCCACGGACTGATCTGCCGAACTGTCTTCGCCGTCCGTACCTGCGTCGTTAGGGGCCACGGGAAAGTCGAGAACGCAACCCGTGGTGAGTGCCAAGAGTAGACGAAGGCGGGTGCGCCAGGCGGAAATCAAAACCGCACCGTGAGGTCGGTCGAAGGGGTTCGACGGCGCGCCAAAATGAGATCGACGAGAACGATCACCGCTCCGGCGGCGGCGACGCCAATGGCCGCGTTCGTCACGTTCTGTGCGCGTTGTCCCGCGTCCGCATCGGACCGACTCGCGCAGAATGGGTCGCAATCATCGTGAATACTCGATGCCCGCACCCCAAACCCCACGACTCCCGAAAGGCCCACGGCTAGGATCGACGCACCGATGGGCGTCCAGACGGTCACGCCGCGGCGTTCGGTGGACGGAGTTTGCAACGGCGGCGCCGATGGCTCGCTCTCGGGCCGCGACGGAACGGGGAGACTCGGCGAGCGCTCGAGCGCAATGGCGACCTCCATGCGCTGCCCGACGGAAGGATCGATCGGCCGTTCGAACGTCGCGTATCCTTCGTGGCTCGCCTGCACGCGAATTCCGCGGGGGTCGACTTCCAACTGGCATGGCAGCCGGCACGACCGACCCGAACCCAAGGTGATGAGTGCACCCTCGGGTGCACCAACAAACGCAAGCGTTGCGAGTTTCGACCGTGCGCCGGCGGCCAGCTCGCGGGCGCGGGCGCGGGTCGGCTCATCGAGCTGGCCGCTTTCGGCGGCGGTTTCGTATTCCGCCACGGCCTCCTGAATTCGGCCCAGCTCCTCGTAGCAAACCGCGATGTTGAACCGTACCGCGTCGTGCGGGCTAAGCTCGAACGCCCGCCGAAAACCCGCAAGGGCACGGGCAAACTGGCCATCGGCGAAGAACCGCTCTCCCTGCTGGAACGACCTTCTGGCGTCGACGGTCGCGTCTTGGGTCTCTGCGGGTTGGGAGACGGACACGAGCAAGAGTGCCAAGCAGCACGTTGCAGTGGCTCGCATCTCACGAGCGTCTCATGGGCAATTCGCGCCGGCAAGGACGGGACGCCAACAAGGATTCAGTAAGGGCTTCCGAGTAGGCGCCCCATGGCGGTTTGCGTGCCGTTCATTCGCGGTGCGGAGGCGCGCATGTCCGAACGGCGACGTCGATGCGTGGGCATTCGAACCGTTTGCCCATCGTCTTCGGCTCCGATGGTGCGCGTGTACGAGCGACCGTCCGCTGCGCTTAGATCAAGCAACGGCGGTGTGTCGCCGATTTCGATGGTGAGCGGACGCTCGTCGTGGCGGATACCGTTTACCCGCGCTTGCACAACGGACGGCTCGATGTGAATTCGCACGGTACGTCGTACGGGCTCTAGTTCGTCCGGTGGGGCGCCGCGTGTGCGGGGAAGGGCGTCCGGGTTGCGGCCACTGCCGCGCGTGTTTGCGGGGCGCGGCGCAGAGAGTGGTTCGCTAGCGCGCGAGACCGTCGGTGGACTCGGTCGGCTTGGACCACTTCCCGTTTCGGGGGATTCGTCGACAGTTCCGCTGGCGCCGATGACGAACGCCAAGGCAGCCGCGCATCCCAAGGCGAGCGCAAACACGCCGATCGCCGCCCGTCGCGTGCTTGGCACCTCTGTCGCGGACTGGACCGTCGGTTCCGAATCGCGTGCCGGAGTCGGCGTCGGAGTTGGAGCGCTAGGAAGTGTGGTCGGCGGTTCGCGTAGCCGGGCGTCTTCCTGGCGGCGCTCATCCGCGAAGTGCTCGTTCATCCACTTGGCGATGCGCGCGATACTCCAGACCTCCGCGCCTGACTCGGAAAGCGCGTCTCCAAATGCCTCAATGGTCGCGAACCGCGCCTCCGGCGCGCGGTGCAAACACCGCATCACGACATCGGCGGCTTCAATGGACGGATCGAGCGGGGCGACCTTCTTTTCGAGTACGTTCCACATCGTTGATGCGTCGTCCGCAGCGCGAAATAAACGAACGCCCGCCAGCAGTTCGTAGGCGGTCACGCCCAGGGCCCATACGTCG
>JBCCRV010000413.1:0-6836 GCA_039201085.1 Myxococcota bacterium
CACTCGAACTAGGTTCGAGATGACCTCACCCCAAACGTGCACGGCTCCGCCGTGCCTAGCCCACAAATAAGCGGACCTTTGAAAAAGGTCGCTTGTTCGTGGACTAGTGCCAGGCACCGATGCTTACGCCCCAGTTGACGTAGCGGGAGGCCACGTCCACGAAGCTCGTGAGCCGCCATTCGGTGCCGATGAAGCGAAAGAGGCGAAGATCAAACCCCGCCGTTCCATGAATGCGCGAGCCAACGTCTTCGTACCGGGCTTGCTCGAAGTAGGTGCCAAAGCGCAGCTTTAGACGGTCGACGATTGCCTCCGTTTCGACGCCCACGCGGGCGCCAACGGTGATCTCGGCGCCGCGCCGAAAGCGCTCTTGGCGCACAAAGCTGTCGATGCCCACACCGTCGTCGGTGCGGCCGAGAATCAGCAGGTCGGCCGAGAGCAGCACGTACCGGCGCGGCCGCGATTCGTAGATGGCGCGCTGAAAGTCACCCATCTCGTCCTGCAGGCGCTCGGCTTCGCTTCCGGAGTTCGCCCGCTCCGCGTCCCGACGGGCCTGCTCTTGGGACCACCACGCGGCGGAAGAAGGGCGGGGCGCGCCGTTGCAGTCCGAGTCTTCCGCGCCGGGCTCGTATTCGCCCCGTGAGCGTTCTCGCTCCACCTGCAGGGCCTCGCGCGCGCACCAACGCTCGCGCAGCCGCGCGCGCAACCCGCGGGCAACGTTTTTCTGGGCTTGAAACACCGGATTGAGCGGGCGTTCGAGCCATTGGTACGCGAAGCCCGCCGCAAACTCCCAGGGGTAGTTGGCGGCCCGCGGAATCCAAAAGCCGCCGGCTCGCCGCACCTCGTCGCCGACGACGACGGCCCGCACCGGTGAGCGCATCGCGGCGCCGATGCGCCAGCGCGCGTGCTCCGGACGAAGCACGGCGCCCAGTTCCGCGCCGACGGCCCTAAAGGATACGAGAGTGATGAACTCGCCGGGTACGGGCCCATCAGCGACGGCTTCGCTCGCCGTGAGGTCGAAGGACGCAATCCGTACGCCGCCACCCAGCACAAACTGACCGTTGGCGAACGCGTAGCCGCCGCCCAATCGCGTCGTGCTCACGGATACGGACGAGCGAGACTCGGTGCGAAGGCGGTACTCCTCGATCCGCACCTGCGCGCCGAAGCCGAGGTTGCCCAGCTGAAGGCGCCCGGCGGCCTCGACGGCGAGGAAGTGGTTGACGCCGAGACTTCGGCCACGGCCGTTGAGGAAGTAGTCCGCGGACGAAAAGGAGCCGGGAAACTGAAGCGAAAGATCGAGCTCGTATTCCCACCAGTCGAGCTCCCACGAAGTCCGTGCCGCGTAGCCCGCCGGATTGACCCCGACGGCGCTAACACCCTCTGCCAAGGCTACGGCGGCGCCGCCCAGACCGATCGTGCGCGACGAGCCGCTCGCCGGCGTGGCCAAGAGGTCGACTTCAAAGTCGTTGTCCACGATGGCTTCGCGTACCTGGGCATGGGCCGTGCCGGCGCTCAGAAGCACGCCTATCAGCAGTCCAAAAGCGCACCCCCATCGCCACGCAGGTCCCACGCCGCCAAGGATAGGGGAGCCATCACGCACCCGTCGATGATCGATCGAATCCAGCCCCGGCGGCCCGAAGGGCGCTTTTTGCGCAACCTGCTAGAGCATGCCGCATGCAGTTCGTCGACGAGGTGGAGGTCGAAGTGGTCGCAGGCCACGGCGGCAAGGGCTGCGTGGCGTTTCGCCGGGAAAAGTACCGGCCGATGGGCGGCCCCTCGGGTGGCGACGGCGGCCGGGGCGGAAGCGTCATCTTTCACGCCCATGACCGCCTCTCGACCCTCCTGGACCTTCGCTACCGTCGGCGTTTCAAGGCGGAGAACGGCGAGCCAGGCCGCGGCAAGGATCAGTTCGGCGCCGACGGCAAGGATCACGTGGTGCTCGTGCCCGTGGGCACGCAGGTCTACGACGCCGAAACGGACGAGCTCATCGCCGACTTGGACGAGCATGACGAACGCATTGTGGTCGCCCAGGGGGGGCTCGGTGGCCGTGGCAACATGCGCTTTGCGACGCCGAAGGAGCGCGCGCCACGCCGCGCCGACGACGGCCGCCCCGGTGAGCACCGGCGGCTGCGGCTCGAGCTTAAGCTGATGGCGGACGTCGGCCTCGTCGGCTTTCCAAACGTCGGTAAGAGCACCTTCATCGGCGCGATCTCGCGGGCCACGCCGAAGATTGCCGACTACCCCTTCACAACCCTCACTCCCAACCTCGGCGTGGCATCGCTTGGCGACGAGCGCTCCTTTGTGGTCGCGGACATTCCCGGCATCATCGAGGGCGCGTCCGAAGGTGCGGGCCTGGGTCTGCGCTTCCTGCGGCACGCGGAGCGAAACCGCGTCTTGCTCCATGTGCTCACGGCCGATCCCGATCCGGAACGTGAGCCGCTGCGGGACTTCGATCGTTTGATGGGTGAGCTCACGAAGTACAGCGAGTCCCTCTCGGAGCGTCCGATGGTCGTCGGCATTAGCAAGATGGATCTGCCCGACGTTCGCGAGCTCGAACCGGAGCTGCGAGCCGCCCTCGAAGCGCGCGGCCATCGCGTCTTTTCCTTCAGCGCGGCGACGGGCGAAGGACTCACCGAGACCCTCGAGGGACTCGAGCAAATGCTGAAGGAGCACCCGCGTGAGGCGCTGCAGGTTCGCCTGGGACCAACCGCGAGCGAGCGCCCCCACGGCGACGCGAAGGGATTTCCCGAACGCGACAGCGAAAGCTAGACCGCCGGTTCCCTTCCGCCCACGCACGTCCCGCGCTACGCTTGGGCCATGGCGCGCAACTCGCTCATTCTCGGCCTCGTGTCGATCGCCCTGGCCTTCATCGGCTTCTTCATGATCGGCAGCACCGTCGGAAGCCTGATTCGGCTGCTTTCGCCCATCGCTGGCGTGGCCGGCATCGTCTTCGGCGGCATGGCCCTGCGCAGCTCGGGCGATGCGGGCGACAGCAACGGTTCGGCCTTCGCGCTGGGCGGCTTGGCGCTGAGCATTATGGGCTTTCTCTTTGGCGCCATCGTCTTTGTCGCGTGCGGCGCGGGAACATGCGCCGCCGGGGCGGTGCAGGACGCCGCCGAGGCGGCGGCCCAGCAGCAGCCTCAGTAGTCCTCGAGGCGCTCGATGGCCCAGCGTGCCGCGTCGCGAAGACCGGGGTCCTCGTCTTCTGCCGCACCTTGCAAGAGCGGAAGACGGCGGCGCTCGCCGGCGTTCGCAAATGCGATGGCCAAGTTGCGCGCCATGCGCTTCTGACCGGGTCGGCGCATGGGCGAACCCCGCGTCCATTCGGCGTAGCCTTCTTCGTCGAGGCCGAACACGTATGCGCCGTCGACGCTCCAGCGGTCCTCGGCGGCGTAGGCGTCCGTCGCGGATGCTTTCGGGAGCGAGCCGCGGTTGTAGGGGCAGATGTCTTGGCAGACGTCGCAGCCCAAGACCCAATCCTGCATACCGGCTTTGAGCTCGTCGTCGATCACGCCCTGGTGTTCGATGGTCAGGTACGAGATACAGCGGCGCGCGTCGAGCTGTCGTGGACCGACGAAGGCTTTCGTCGGGCACGCGTCGAGGCAGAGGCGGCAGTCGCCGCAGCGCCGCTCCATCGGCTGCGTCAGCGGAAGTGGCGCGCGCGTCACCAAGCAGGCGAGAAACACGTGGGACCCCAGACCGGGCACGATCAGGCAGGCGTTCTTTCCGATGAAGCCGACGCCTGCGCGTTCGGCCCAGGCGCGCTCGAAGACGGGCCGTGAGTCCACGCTGTGGCGCGTCTCGTAGCCCGCTTCACGGAGCGCGCGCTCCATCTTGCGAAGCCGCTTTGAGAGCACGTTGTGATAGTCGCGGCCGCGCGCGTAGCGGGCGATGCGACCCGGGGATGGGCCAACGGCCTCTCGCTCGCGCGCGTAGGGCGCCGCTAGCACCACCACGCGAAGCGCGCCTTCGAGCATCCCAGGGTGACGCGGATCAGCCCGAACCTCCGCCGTGTCTGCGAGCCAGCCCATCTGCCCGTGGCGCCCCCCGGCCACGAAGGCCTCGAGCTGCCGACCTTCCGGGTCGAGCCGCCCGGCCTCGGCGACGCCGTAGGCCAGAAAGCCGAGCGATTCGGCCTGCGCACGCAGTGCCGCATCCAGGTCCCGAAGGTCTGCCGGGGCGTCGTCAGAGGGCGGTGGGCACGGCGGCATGCGCGCAAAGAATGGCGCCATGGAGGCAGCGCTTGCAATGCAACGCGAATCGCGGGACACCGCGTCTCAGGAGATCCGATGACCGAAACGCCCACCATCTTCTACACCAAGACCGACGAAGCCCCCGCCCTTGCGACCTACTCGCTGCTGCCAATGGTTCAGGCTTTTCTCAAGCACGCCGACGTCGCCGTCGAGACGCGCGATATCTCCCTGGCGGGACGAATCTTGGCGGTCTTTTCGGACCGACTCGGCGACGACCAGAAGGTTCGCGACGCCCTCACGGAACTTGGTACCGCGGCCAAGACGCCCGAAGCCAACATCATCAAGCTGCCGAACATCAGCGCATCCGTGCCCCAGCTCAAGGCCGCCATCGCGGAGCTGCAGAAGGCCGGCTTTGCCGTACCGGACTACCCGGAAGAGCCGGCGACGGACGACGAGAAGCTCGCAGCGAAGCGCTACGGGACGGTGAAGGGAAGCGCCGTGAACCCCGTGTTGCGTGAAGGCAACTCCGATCGCCGGGCACCGAAGGCCGTGAAGGAATACGCCCGCGCCAACCCCCACTCGATGGGCGCGTGGAGTGCGGACTCGAAGTCGCACGTGTCGACGATGAGTGAAGGGGACTTCCGCCACACGGAGAAGTCCACGACGATCGATGCCGCCACGACGGTGAGGATCGAGTTCGTCGCCGACGGCGGCGACGCAAGCACGCTGAAGGAGGGCATCGCCCTTCAAGCCGGTGAAGTCGTCGATACGGCGGTAATGCGCCTGGCCAACCTTCGCGCGTTCCTAGAGGCACAGATCGAAGACGCGAAGGCCCAGGGCGTGCTCTTTTCGCTGCACATGAAGGCGACGATGATGAAGGTTAGCGACCCGATCATCTTCGGCCACGCCGTGCGCACGTTCTTTGCGCCCGTCTTTGACGAGTATGGCGCTGCCCTCGACGAGGCCGGCGTGGACGTCAACAACGGCCTCGGCGATCTCGTCTCGAAGCTCGAGCGACTTGACGCGGAGACGCGCTCGGGCGTGCAGCTCGCCATGGAGAAGTGCATTGCCAACGGCCCCGGTCTCGCGATGGTCGATTCGGACCGCGGCATCACGAACCTGCACGTCCCGAGCGACGTGATCATCGATGCATCGATGCCGGCGATGATTCGCACCTCCGGCTGCATGTGGAACGCCGAAGGCAAGACCCAGGACACGAAGGCCACGATTCCGGACAGCAGCTACGCCGCCGTCTACGACGCCGTGATCAACGACTGCAAGGAACACGGGGCGTACGATCCGACGACGATGGGAAGCGTGCCCAACGTTGGACTCATGGCCCAGAAGGCCGAGGAGTACGGCTCGCACGACAAGACCTTTGAAATCGCCGCTAAGGGCCGCGTCCGTGTGGTCGACGCGGACGGGAACGAGCTCTTTTCGCACGACGTCGACGCCGGCGACATCTGGCGCATGTGCCAGGTGAAGGACGCACCGATTCGCGACTGGGTGAAGCTTGCCGTCTCGCGGGCTCGCGCCGTGGGCGCCGCCATCTTTTGGCTGAACTCAGAACGCCCGCATGATGCGGAGCTGATCAAGAAGGTCGAACGCTACCTCCCCGAGCACGACACGGATGGCTTGGAGATGCACATCCTCTCGCCGGAAGAAGCGACCAAGCTCTCCGTTGCGCGCATTCGCGAAGGCAAGGACACGGTGAGCGTCACGGGCAACGTGCTGCGCGACTACCTCACGGACCTCTTCCCCATCCTCGAAGTGGGGACGAGCGCGAAGATGCTCTCGATCGTTCCCCTGATGAATGGCGGTGGCCTCTTCGAGACGGGCGCTGGCGGAAGTGCCCCCAAGCACGTCCAGCAGTTTGAGAAGGAAAACCACCTTCGATGGGATTCGCTGGGCGAGTTCCTGGCCCTCGCTGTGAGCCTTGACCATCTGGCGGAGAAGTTCGACCGGCCGGCGGCGAAGGTGTTTGGCGACGCCCTGGACGAGGCGACGACCAAGTACCTGCTGACGAACAAGTCACCGTCCCGCAAGGCTGGGCAGCTCGATAACCGCGGAAGCCACTACTGGCTCGTTCGCTACTGGGCGGAGGCCCTCGCCGACGGTTCGAGCGAACTTGCTGCGCGCTTCAAGCCTGTAGCGGAGAAGCTAGCGGCGTCCGAAGAAGCGATTCTGAACGAGCTCAATGGCGTGCAGGGTCAGCCCATGGACATCGGCGGCTACTACTTTCCAAACGAAGAGCAGGCCGCCGAAGCCATGCGTCCGAGCGCGACCCTCAACGCGATCATCGACGCCGTTTGAGCGCTTGCCGCGAAAGCGTTCGGGGACGGCTAGCCCGCATTCGTCACCAGATGGCGCGCCCTCGCACAAGCCCTCGAAATCCGATCATCACGCCCCCGTGGTGACTCATGCGGGCTAGGGTCCGACCTGAACGCTTTCAAAGTAGGCGGAGTCGGGCGGGCCGGCGAGCATCGGGCCGACCACGGCGAAGGTCGCGCGAAGCGATTCGGACTGCTGGTATTCGGTGAATGCTTCCTGTGACGTCCACTCCTCGTAGAGAATGAAGCGGGCGCTGTCGGTCGGCGACACGAAGAGTTCAAAGCGCTCACAGCCTTCGCGTGCAAGCACGCTTGG
>JBCCRV010000414.1:0-6828 GCA_039201085.1 Myxococcota bacterium
GCGCCCGCGAAGCGCTGGAGATTCGCCGGGCCCACTCGGACCGACGTGGCGAAGCCGTGTCGCTCACCACTTTGGCGCAACTCGAATACCAGCGCGGCAACGTCGAGCAGGCCAAGACCTACGCGGAGCAATCGCTCGAGATTCGCACGGCCATTGCCGACCACGAGGGCGCGCTCCAGAGCCACAACATTCTCGGCGTGTTCGCCTTCGAGCAGGGCGACCGCGAGCGCGCGATCGCTCAGTGGAGCGGCGCGCTGTCGCAAGCGCGCAGCATGGCAAATCGGCGCGCCGAGTGCTTCGTGCTTAACAACCTCGGCGAAGCGCGGAGCGACGCCGGCGAGTACGACGAAGCGATTCGCACGCTGAGCCGCGCCCTCGAGCTCGCCGAGGACCTGCAGGATCGGCGCGCCATCGTGGAGGTGAAGCGGAACTTGGGTTTGGCCAAGGCGCGACGCGGCGACGACGACGGCCTCGACCACCTGCGCGACGCGATGGGCGCGGCGGAAGCCTACGGAAGCCTGAACCTTCAGGCCCTCGCGAACCGCGCGATCGGCGAAGGCTACGCCCAAACGATTTTCACCGCCGATGGCGAACTGGACCGGCGCGCCGAGAAGTACCTCCTCAAGGCGACGGAGCTCTTCGAAGAAAAGGGCAACGAGCTTGAAGCGGCGCGCACCCTCGAGAAGCTGGGCCACCACCTTCTGGAACGCGGCGAAACGGCGGCGGCAGAGAAGCGACTGCGCGACGCGCGCTCGTACTTTCGGCGCCAGGGTTTCACCATCGACGCAACCCGGGTGGACGAAGCGATCAAGCGGATTCGCTAGACCGGTTCGAGCGCCCACGGGGCTAAATGACCGCCTTCGCGGGCACGCCTCGCCGGTCCACGATACCGCCCCCCCCAACTTCTCCTTGTGCGGCCGGTAGCGTTCCCGGCGTCATCGTCAAACGGGGAGCAGCGCCTTATCCTCGACGGTCCCCCGAATCGCGGTCCGTCAGTTAGCTCGAGGTCGGCGGCTACGTGCCCTCGGCCTTTTGCTCTCGGAATGCCGAGACAAGTGCACCCAGCCGCACGCCAAAGAGCAGACGCGCCGCGACGAGAAACACGAATACGGCCGCGACGAGCTGCATTGCAAAGCGCAATACGAACTCGACGAACGGCGCGACCATCGAAAAGCGGAGCAGCGCCGCGGCGGAGCCCGCGCCGAGCGCGAGCAGGGTGCATACAAGCGCCGGCAACATCGCGCCGACGACGACCCGAAGATCGATGTGAAAGCGCCGGCGCTGCATCCACCAACCCGCCAGCAGCGGCACCGGCAGCGCCAAAATCCAGCCTACGCCCACCGAGTTCAACGTGCCGCCGCCCCAGGTGATCGACAGGGCCAGGGAAGCTACGAGGCACGCGACCGCAAGAAGCGAGAGTCGCGTTCCGGCACGCCCTTCACCCGTCCACTCGAAGAGCGGCTGGTATTGCTGAAGCACGATGCGGCCAAGGCTCGCGACGATCAGCAGACGGGCGCAGGTGATTCCGCCGACGTAGGCGCCGTCGGCAAAGAGGCCCATGACCTCGTCCGCGAGCACGAAGATCGCGGCCCCAACCAATCCTGCGACAAGCAGGAGCGGGCGCAGCAGCGCCGCGAGGGCGCGTGAGAGGTCGCCGCCCCGTTCGGCGAGGCGCGCGAAGACCGGACCGCCGGAGCGAACCCCAAGGTCGCCGAGCGGCTGGACGGGCTCGCTCGCCACGTCGTAGGCCGCCCGGTACACGCCCAAAAGCTCCAAGTCGAGCATGCGCCCCACGACCAGGTAGTCGACGTAGCGCTGCATCACATCGCCCACGAGCGCACCCGTGACGCGGCGGCCGTAGCGCGCGACGGCGCGAAGCTGGTCCATCGCGACGGGTCCCACGACGCGAAAGGTCGTCATCGATAGAGCGAGGATGAGCAACACGGCGGCCTGAATCGTTCGCGCGAGGACCAAGGCAGCGGCACCGAAGCCGGCGAGGGCCAGGCCTCCGCGGGCGATCGCGGCCACGGCGTTGGCCCCCGACTCGCAGATCGCCATCGTGCGATAGTCCGTTTGCCGATGCAGCATGCCCAAGGGGGCGACGCTCGCGCCCATCAGCACGAAGCGCGGCGCCGCCAAAACCGTGAGGAGGGCCACGTCCTCGGCGCCAAACCACTGCTCCATCGGCACCTGAAGGGCGATAAAGCCGCCAGCGAAGACCAGGCCGATAAGGGCGCCGTAGAGGAGCACGCCGCGGGCGCCGGCGTCACCCACGCCGCGCACCTGAACGATCGCCACGGAGGCGCCGAGTCCCGTACCGCCGGCGGCTTCGAGCACGGATTGAACGGCGCGAACCGCCGTGGCTAGGCCGAGCTGACGCGGCGTGAGCACGGCGAGTACGGCCACGAGCGCCGCAAGATCGACGATGTGGGTGAACACATTGGCCGCTCCGAGCCAGGCCATGCCCCGCTGAATCGCGCGTTCCGCCTGTTCGTCCTGCGCCATCGCCCAACCGCCGCGCGAGCCCCGCTAGACCGGCTTGACTTTCGAATGAGCCTGCCGCGGTCCTGTGGTTCGAGGGCAAGGACCGACGACGCAGGAATGTAAGCACATTTCAAGGAGGAGGGACGCTGACATCGGGCAACAGGGTGGGCGTGGCGGGCTCATTCGAAAGTCAAGCCGGTCTGGGGCGCAGGATTACCCGCCGGGCCCGGCAAGCGCCAGCGCTGGTGGACGCTCGCGCCCATTGGGACTACAGAGCCGCATGTCCTCCGTGCCGGGGCTGCCACCGCTGAAGTCGCTCTTGAAGTCGACGGTGGTTGAAGACCCGATCAACGTCTACGTTCACCGTACCGCCGCCTATGGCTTCGTGAAGGCGATTTGGCACACGCCGATCACGCCGAACATGATCACCTTTCTTTCGGTGGTCGTGGGCGCGGCCTCCGGCGCGATGTACCTCTGGGGGACGCGCGAAGCGATGATCGCTGCCGGCGCCCTGCTCTGGACCGCTGCGATTCTCGACGGCGCCGACGGCATACTCGCCCGCGCGAAGAACATGCAGTCCCAGTTCGGCCGGGCCCTCGACGGGTGGGCCGACATGATGGTGGCCATCTTCACGGTGATCCCGGCCTTTTGGCACGTGTGGGTCGCTTACCAGAACCCGATCCACCTGCCGCTGATGGTGATCGCGATCGTGACGACGACCATCCATCTCTCGGCGTACGACTACTACAAGGAGCTCTACCTGCGCATGACCCCGGGCCGCGGCTCCGAGGGCGAAGAGCTCGAAGACGCGGAAAAGCGCATCGAAGAAGCGCGATCTCGCGGCTTCATGACGTTCATCGCCGTCAAGCACGTACTCCTGCCCTATCTTCGCCAGCAGAAGCGCACGATTCGGCTCCTGGACCCCACGACCCGAGAGCAGCGCGACGCCCTGGCGAAGACCGAAGAAAGCCGCGAACGCTATCGGAAGGAAAACCTCGTGCCGATGCGGCTCTTCAGCCTCGTCTCGCTCGCGCCCCATAGCTACCTCATGGCGTGGTTCTCGATGGCGGACCGGCTTGATATCTACGTGTGGGTCCGGTCCATCGCCATGAACCTAATCTTCTTCGTCGCGGTGTTTCTCCAGCGCCGGGCGACGCGCCGAAGCCTGGCGGCCATCGCGGCGGGCGACGCCGGATGAACGCGTGGCTGAGCCGCCTGGCCGGTGCCCAAGCGGCTCATCCTTGGCGTTTTTTACTGATTGGCGTGCTGCTCGCCGCCGGATCGGTGCCGCTGATTCGCACTTTGAGCATCGACGCGCGCATGGTGGCGCTCCTGCCGCGCGACCAACCCGCGGTGCAGGATTTGGAGGCGGCGCGCGCTCGCATGCGCAGCGGCAAGAGCCTCACCGTCGCCGTCGAGTCGCCGTCGGCCAACGTCGAAGGCTTGCGCGCCGCGGTCGATGGGATCGCCGCCGCGCTCCATCAAATCCCGCAGGAAGAAATCGGTGCCGTCGACGAGAGCGTGCGCCGCTACCAGGCCTTTGCCCGCGAGTACGCCCACCTCTTCGTTCCGCTCGCCGATCTCGAAGCCCTTCGAACGGCCATTCGTGAAGAGGCACGCCAGGCGCGGCTCGCAGCGAACCCGCTCTACATCGACTTCGAAGACGACGACGAAGAAGCCGAGAGCCTGGAAGACGTGACGGACCGGCTGCGCGCGCGGGCGGACCGCTCGGCGTCGCGCTACCCGGACGGCTACTACCAAGCGGAAGACGGCACGCTGATCGCGCTCTTTGTGCGTGTGGGTCTTTCGGCGCCCGAATATGGCGACGGCGCGATTCTTCGCCGCGTTCGCAGCGTCATCGACGGCATCGACCTGAGCGAATACGGCGACGACCTCTCCGTGCACATCGCCGGCGATGTGATCATTCAGCGCGAAGAGCAGGCGGCGATCACCGCGGAACTCGGCATCGCCTTGCTGATCACCCTGAGCGGCGTGCTGCTGCTCGTGCTCCTCTACTTTCGCCGCTTTCGCGCCCTTCCCTTACTGGCCATGGGACTCGGCCCCGGTACGGCCGCAAGCTTCGCGCTCGCCAGCGTTACGGTGGGTCAGCTCAACCTGACGACGGCCTTTCTGGGAAGCGTGCTGCTCGGAAATGGCATCAATCCAAGCATCATCTGGCTCGCCCGCTACTTCGAAGAACGCCGGCGTGGCGCCGAAACGCGCGAAGCGATCGAAAAAACGCACCACGCGGTGTTTATCGCGACGCTCGTGGCCGCCAGCGCGGCGGCAGCCGCCTACGGCTCATTGATGATCACGGATTTTCGCGGCTTTCGCGATTTCGGCGTCATCGGCGGCGCGGGCATGCTCTTTTCGTGGTTGAGCGCGATTCTGCTGCTTCCGGCTGCGGCGGCCGTCGCCGAGCGCCTGAGGCCCCTCAAGCTCGAAGGCACGAAGCCGCCGGCGCTGACCGAGCCCTTTGCGCGCATCGTGGAGCGGGCGCCGCGGGGCGTGCTCATCGGAAGCGCGCTCGCTGCCGTTGTCGCCGTCGCCGTGGTCGGTTCCGCCGTCAGCGACGACCCCTTCGAGTATGACTTTAGGCAGCTTCGCTCCGAGCGGCCCGATGGCGACTCGGAAGCGCGCCGCATCAACCGCGCGGTGAACGGGATCCTTTCGTCCAGCATGCAGGGCCGCGGCATTGCGGCGCTGACCGAAAGTCGCGAGTTGCTCAACGAATTCAAAGAAGCGCTCGACGCACGCCGCGGCGACGGCGCCGACTTCGATGGCTACAAATCCCTCGACAACCTCCTGCCCCGGGACATGGAAGCGAAGATTCCGATCCTGGAGGACATTCGGCGCGAGCTGCTCGAACTTCGTCCGCGGGTCAGCGCCGACAAGCAGGCCCGTATCGACGAGTACCTGCCGCCGGAAACGATCACCCTGCCCACCGTCGATGACGTGCCCGACGACGCCGCGCGTCTCTTCATCGAACGCGACGGTCGGCGCGGCCTCGTGCTGGTGGTCGAGGAGGCCGAAGCCGAGTCGATTTGGGATGGCCGCTACCTGCTGCGCTGGACCGCGGTGCTCCGCGAGATCGAACTCAGCGGCGGCGAGCGTCCGCTTCTCGTCGGCAATGCGCCGGTTTTCGCGGACATGATCGACGCGGTGTACGCGGACATGCCGCGCGCCATCGGCGCGGCTCTGCTGGTGACGATTCTGCTGGCGTGGTTCGGCTTTCGCCGTTTTCGCGCCAAGGTACTCGCGATGGGGGCGCTCATCCTCGGCGTGCTCTGGATGGCCGCGGCGATGGCCCTGGCGGGTATGAAGCTGCATTTCCTGAACTTCATCGCCTTTCCGATCACCTTCGGAAACGGTGTCGACTACCCCGTCAACGTGCTCCAACGCTTCGAGGCCGATGGAAAGGAAGGCGACGAGGCCGCAATGATCGGCGCCGTACGCCGCTCGGGCGGGGCCGTGCTTCTCTGCTCGCTCACGACCATCATCGGCTACTCGTCCCTCTACGCGAGCGCAAACTTGGCGATGAACAGCTTTGGTCTGGCGATGGCGATCAGTGAGGTCACGTGCTGCGTTGCGGCGCTGTTGACGATCCCGTCGTGGGTCGTGTGGCGCGCCCGTCGGCGAAGGAACGCGAAGGCGTGAACGCCGCGTCGCCGCCCGGCAACACGTGTGCAGTGATTTCACGGCCACTGCTCGCTATATCGCCTTGTCTCGGTGGTCTTCGTCCCCAGATGTTTTGAGCCGACCATGGCATGGTCGGTGCACTTCGGTGGCACCGGTCGCAAAAAGCGACTAGCACCGTCGCCTAGGAGAGCTGTCATGAAGGTTTGTGTCGTTGGTTCCGGATACGTTGGTCTCGTCACGGGGGCCTGCCTTGCCGAATCTGGCAACAACGTCGTCTGCGTCGATCGCGATCCCGATAAAATTCAGGGACTTCGCGACGGCGTCATGCCTATCTACGAGCCCGGCCTCGCTGAGCTTGTGGAGCGGAACGCAGCGGCGGGCCGGCTGACTTTCACAACGGACACGGCCGAAGGCGTTCGCTCGTCGAAGCTCGTCTTCATCGCCGTCGGCACGCCCGGCCGGCGCGACGGCGGCGCGGATATGCGCGCCGTCGACGCCGTCGCCGCCGACGTCGCCAAGGCCGTTCAGGAAGAGACCGTGCTCATTCTGAAGAGCACCGTGCCCGTAGGCACGAACGCGCGCATTCGGCGCATCATCGAGGACGCACCAGCGAGGATTCACGTGGTGTCGAACCCGGAATTTCTTAAGGAAGGCGCCGCCATTGCGGACTTTATGAACCCGGAGCGCATCGTGATCGGATGCGAC
>JBCCRV010000415.1:0-6813 GCA_039201085.1 Myxococcota bacterium
ATCACCGCGCGGCGCGGCTGCGGAACTGGTGGCACGCGCCCTCAAGCGTGCAGAGGAACCATGAGCGACGACTTCACACTCGTGCAGAGCGAAGCGGAATACACACGGGTACTGGCCGCCCTTGAAGGGCGCGGGCGCTTCGCCATCGACACGGAGTTCGTTCGCGAGCGCACGTTTTTTCCGGTGCTCGCGCTCGTGCAGATCGCGTGGGAAGGCGGACTCGCGCTCCTCGACCCCTTCGAGCTCGACATGCAGCGGCTCCGTCCGCTCTTCGAATCGAAGGCCCTCGCCGTGACCCACGCGTGTTCGCAGGACCTTCCGATTCTCGAAGCCGCCATCGGCGTGCGGCCGAGCCGACTCTTCGATACGCAGATCGCCGGGGCCTTCCTGGGCCACGGTGTGCCTTCGCTCGGTGCGATCGTGGAGCGAACGCTTGGGGTCAAGCTCGCCAAGGGCGACCAGTTGGCGGACTGGACCCGCCGTCCGCTCGATCCGCGCACGCGGCGCTATGCGGCGTCCGATGTGCTGCATTTGCTGGAACTGCACGACGCCCTGGGGCGTGAACTCGAGCAGCGCGGTCGGCTCGCCTGGGCGGAAGAGGAGTGCGAAATCGCGCTTCAAAAGGCGAGCGTTCGCCCACTCGACGAAGCGTGGTGGCGACTCAAGGGCAAGGCGAAGCTTCGCGGCTCGGCGCGAGGTGTAGCCCAAGCGCTGGCGCGCTTTCGCTTGGAAGAGGCGGCGGAACGCAACGTGCCCGTAAAGCGCGTGCTCTCCGACATGGCGATTCTCGCGATGGCGAACCGTCCGCCAAAGAAGCCCCGTGACCTCGAGCGGATCCGCGGGATGCACGCGCCCAAGGCCAACTTTGCGAGACGCGTGATCGCGGCCGTAGAGCGCGGACTCAGCCTCGAAGGCGATGGGCTCTGCCTACCGCCTAAGCGAAAGGGCGGCGACGAGCAGCGCGCGGCCGCCACCCTCTGCGGTGCCTGGCTGGCTCAGCTCTCGGCTGCGCACGGCATCGACATGGCCACCCTCGCGACCCGCGACGACATCGAGCATTGGCTACGCGGGTCGCCGAGCCGCCTCGACTCGGGCTGGCGCCATGAACTCACGCACGAAGCCATGGGAGCGCTCAAGGAGGGTAAAGCCGCCCTTCGCCTCGATGAGGGCGAACTCAGCCTGGTGATGCTGGGCTAGCAGCCTGGTCAAAAACGCCGAATCGCACGTTGTGGGCAGTTTGCGTGGGCAGCGCTATCCGATTTACTTCCGCGTACGGATGGCGATGAAGGCGGCCAGCACCCACAGGAGGGGCGCACCCGAAGCTCCGACGGTGCATCCACCGCCACCTTCGCCGTCGCCTCCATCGAACGAATGGCCCGCATCGTTGAGCGTCGCATCCGGTGTGCCGCCCGTTCCTGCATCGACGGGCCTTCCCGCGTCACCGGCACCGGCGTCTTCATCGACGGGCGGATCGCCGGCCCCGCCGTCGGTGACGCCGCCGTCCGTGGGCGGGCGCGCGGCAGGCGCGCTTTCCTTGAAGGCCGCCGAGACAACCCAGCCAGGGTTTCCGCCGGCGGCAAAGGCGTACGCGCCGATGTCGGCGCCGGAACGACGCGTACCGTTGAAGTCCACCTCCGTCACGTAAGTCGCGGAGCCCGCACCAACCAGCGCGCCGTCCGCCAGAAACACGTCCATCGGCGGCGCACCGCCAAAGTCCGCACGCACAAAGTCTCCCAGGCTAGCTTCGCTCACGCCGGTCCCCATGCCGAAGTTGGCTTCCACCGTCACCATCGACATGTCGCCGCCCATGAAGAGCGCGCGTCCGCGGCTCGAGTACAGCGCGTTGTTAGCGATGACCACGCTGCCGGTGGGATTTCGGATCGACAGCGCGTCTCCGCCCGCGTTGATCACCGTATTGTGCACGATCGTCATGTTTGCCGGCGCACCGCTTTGATGGGGCTGGGCCGCAATGCCCGAACCCGCCGCGCTCAGGATGATGTTGTTGCGAATGACCGCGTCCGCCGAGCTCTGAATACCGTGATCGCCGCAGTTCCACATCACGTTCCGCTCGACGATGTTCGGTTCACCGTTGCCGACGGCGCTGTACGTGAGGATGCAGGGATAGTTCGTGTCGTGAATCACGTTGTCGCGAATCACATTTCCGAAACTACCCTCCTTGATCTCGATGCCGTCGCCCTGGGTGATCGTCTCCGGATTGTTCGTGTGATGAACGTAGTTCTGCTCGATCACGCTGTTGGCCAGCTGGCAAGCGTTGTTGTTGCAGCCGAGGTACATGCCTTCGCCGGTGCCGTTGGTGTCGTAGATGTGGTTTCGGCGAATGATCATGCGCTCGTAGCGCGAATCGCGGTCGTTCATACGCAACGCGACATCGGCGGTGTCGTGAATGGCGCAGTCTTCGATCGTGATGTCGCTCGCTACGATGAAACGTAGCCCCGCGCTGCCGCCAGAGAACTCGATGCCGCGAAACACGAGCCAGCGTGAGTCCACGATGTCGATGAGGTTTTCGCTCGCATTCGGTCGGCGAATGTGCGGTGTTTCTCCGTCGGCCGCGCGAATGATGATCGGCTGCTCTTCCGTTCCCGACACCTCAATGCTGAAGCGCTGCGTGGTCTCGTACATGCCACCGGCAAGCACCAGCTCATCGCCGGGCAGGAGCATGCGAATCATCGTCTCCACATCGTCCCCTGGAGAGGCGTCGTAGCGTTCAGCGGACGCAAAGCCTGGGCTCAGGGCCAGGAATCCGGCGAATACAGCAACGAGATGGCGCATGCCATGAGCGTACCGTTCATTGCCCATCTAGCCCAGACCCGCGGCAGCTCGCGAAGCGACTCTCCTTCGAACGGCTGAGCTCTAGGGCCTGCCTTCAAACTCGCGTCGATAGCGCACGCCACGGGCGGCTGGCGTCGACGCCATCGTCGTGGGTCGCGAGGGCAAAGAGAATGGACAGCTCCTCGGTCGAAAGGCCGTCCAACGCTTCGAGCTGCGATTTCCACGGCGTTCGCTCCGCGCCCTCAGCGGCTGGCTGGCGTTCCCAAAGGGCGACGAGCTCGCGAAAGAGTTCGGTGCGCACCCCCGTAGGCAGAAGCTCCGGTGGCGCCCCGATCCCCGTTAGAGCGATCAGCACCGTTCGCTGAGCTTTTTCTTCGTCCGAGAGGCGTCCGAACGCGAACATGAACCAAAGCCACGCAAGCGTGCAGCCAATAGCCAGGCCGAGGAGCATGGGCTCCTTTCCCAGGAAGTAGAACACGCCCGCAATCAACATGCCGACGCCAAGCAGGGTGCGAACCAATCCAGCCACCGCGCTCGTCCCGTGAACGGTCGGTAACTCGATGCCTTGGCGGCCACTTTCGTCAACCATGTAGACACTGCTCAAGGGAATGAGCGGTACGCCAAGAACGAAGAACTTCGTCTCGATGCAGTGACCACCGGCGGGCTCAACCCGCCCAAGAAACATGGTTCCAATACGCATGGGTGCTAGAGCAGGCTGCGCACGTGATGGTCGCCGTCGCCGCCGACGGTGTTCAGCACGTGCAGGCGCTTGAAGAAGAGGCCGATGTCCGCTTCGTCCGTGACGCCGATGCCGCCGTGAAGCTGAATGCTCTGGCGAGCGATGAAGAGGCCGCCCTTGGCGAGCTGATGCTTCGCCGCGGCGATCGATTCGATGCGCTCTTCGCCCGCCGTCGCCGCCAGCATGGTCGCTTCAAGGGCAATCGACGCGAGCAGCTCCGACTCGACGAACATGTCGACGGCTCGATGCTGCAGGGCCTGAAATGCGCCGATTTTCGAGTCAAACTGCTCGCGCGTTTTCAGGTAGTCGAGGGTCATCGCCAGCATCGCCTTGGTCACGCCCACGGCTTCAGACACCGCGGCCGCCGAGGCGGACTCGAGCGCCCGCTCGAGCACCTTCGAGGCGGGCGCTTCTTCGAGGCGGCGATTCGCCGGAAGCTTCAGCGCTTCAAAGCGCAGCTCGCCGCCGCGGCGGCCGTCGAAAAGCCGGACCGTCGTACGCTGCAGGCCGGCGTCGTCTGCTTCGACCACGAAGAGCCCGAGCTCGCCGTCGATCGCTGCGGCCACCACGATGGCGTCCGCCGCGTGGCCGTTGAGGACGAAGGCCTTTGCGCCATTCAACGTGTATCCCTCGCCGGTCCGTTCCGCGCGCGTTTCGATCGCGTCGAGCGCAAAGCGAGCGCCCGCCTCGAAGGCCGCTAAGGCCAGGCTCGTCTGCCCTTCCATCATCGGGGCGAGGTACGCCGTGCGCTGCGCTTCGTTGGCGCCAAAAGCCAGGGCCTGACCGGCGAGGCAGACGCTAGCGAGGTAGGGCTCCGGAACGAGCGCCTTGCCGAGTTCCGTGAGCACGATGGACGCCTCTACGAGGCTGCCCCCAAAGCCGCCGTGCGCTTCGGAAAAGGGTACGGCAAGCCAACCGAGCTCGCCCATCTGACTCCAGGTGGCCTTCTCCCAACCGGTACCATCGGCGTCCCGCAGCCGTCGAAAGCGATCCGGACCGTTCGCTTTCGCAAAGTCAGCGACGGTGCGCTGCAGCATCTTTTGGTCTTCGCTGAGATCAAAATCCATGGCCGTTCCTACTTCTGCGGAAGCCCAAGGATGAGCTTCGAAATGACGTTCTTCTGAATCTCGTTGCTGCCCGCGTAGATCGTCGTCGCACGGTTGTAGCAATACTGGCTGCCAACCCAATGCTGGGCGGCAGGAATGTCGCCGCTGAACCAGGAGCGGCTCGAGGGACCCATGAGTTCGAGGCAAAGCTCATCCGCCGCCTGCACCAGCTCCGACCCAACGAGCTTGAGGATCGATGACTCGGGTCCAGGGTGGTGACCCTTCTGCTGCTGCGCGAGTGCGCGGTAGTTCGTGACCCGATGGGCACGCAGCCGCAGCTCGAGCTCGACGAGCCGCCGGCGATAGTGCGGATCGTCGATAAGCATGCGGCCATCGGGACTGGGCGTCGTCTCGGCGATATGGCGCGCCTGCTGGAGTGTTCGCTCCGTTTGGCTCACGGCGGCGACAAGCGTTCGCTCGTGACCGAGCAGTGCCTTCGCCAAGGTCCAGCCGCCGTTCAGTGGCCCGAGCAGGTTTTCCTTCGGCACGCGGGCGTTTTCGAAGTACGTGTCACAGAAGGCCGGGGTCGAACCGAGCGTTTCCATCGGCTTGACGTTGACGCCCTCGGTCTTCAGGTCGACGAGCAAGAACGAGATGCCCGATTGCTTCTTGCCGTCATTGCTTGTGCGGACCAGGCAGAAGATCCAGTCGGCGTACTGCGCGTAGGTGGTCCAGGTCTTTTGGCCGTTCACAACGAAGTGGTCGCCGTCTTCTTCGGCGCTCATACGGAGCGACGCCAAATCGGAACCGGCACCCGGCTCCGAGTAGCCCTGGCACCAGACCTCCTCGCCCGAGAGAATCTTCGGTAGAAAGCGCGCTTTCTGCGCCTCGCTTCCAAAGCGCTGAATGAGCGGACCGACCATCACCAGACCGAAGGGACTGAGCGCCGGCATGCCTGCGCGAGTCACTTCTTCGTCGAAGATGAAGCGCTGCGTCGCATCCCAACCGGGGCCGCCATGCTCCTTGGGCCAGTGCGGCGCGACCCATCCTTTTTTGGCGAGGATGCGGTGCCACACCATGACTTCTTCATGGGCGAAGTGCGCAAAGTGCTGCGCCTTCTCCGCGTGCGCCGGGGGAATCGCTTCGCTCAAGAAGGCACGAACCTCTTCGCGAAACGCTTCGTGTGCGGGTGTAAAGGAAAGGTCCATCGGTCGGAGGCTAACCGTTCGGCGGCGAAAGGGCGGTGACGGGGCTCACCCCGCCCCGACAAGCGCCGAGGCAGGACGCGACGGCGAAGAAAGTTCCCCTTCCTGTTCAAGGCGCGCTCGCTGACCGCCGTTAGACCGATGGGTGCGTATCCTCCCCTTGCTCGTTGGCCTCTTGCTCGCCCGGAGCGCGCACGCGGACGAGGGCGCGTTCGATCTAGATCCGCCGACTCCCGAAGCGCCTCCGGAAGAATCGCCTCCCTCGCCCTTTCACGTCGATATCGACACCGGCTGGCAGCGGCTTAGCATTCGCTACGTGGTGCCCCTCGCGCTCGCTGTGCCCGACTGCGAATGCGGCCTTCAACCGCTGCGGGTCGACCTTATGCGTCTCTCGGGAAGCATCGGCTGGGGCGGGATCAGCCTTGAAGGTAGCGTTGCGAAGCCGCTTCGGAGCAGTCTTTCGCTCTTCGTATGGACCGCCGGCATTCGCCTTGACACGTCCTACCGCGCGCCGCTGTCGCTCGGCATTCGCATCGCTTACCTGCGGCGCAGGGGCGACGCCGAAGCTACCGGCGGACGCGCGTCGGCGGCACTTCAGCTACGCCCGACACGCAAGCTCGTGCTCTACGCCGAAGCCGGCGCCGAAGGAACGAACGTCCCGGGTCAAGACGACGCGGTGTTCTCCTATTCGTTCTTCTATGGCTTCGGCATTCGCCTCGAACTTGGCGGCTAGACCGGCGCGGACGTTTAGCGAAACCGGACACCGGTCTATAGAGCTGATCCCAAAAATCGCCGCGGCCAGATTTTTGAGGAGGTTACACGGAACTCAGCGTCCGCGAAGCGAAGAAAATGCCGAGCATTTTCGAGATGAGGGGATTGCTGAAGGTCGTGTGAGCTGGCAGAAACATGGCCACGGCGAGGTTTGGGATGAGCTCTAACCCCAGTGTTGGGGGGCGGCGGTTCGAGGCGGGCGGGGGGGGGTGGCGAGGCAAGGTAAGACGACGGCCGCGGGGCAGCGCCCCGCCCGAGGAGG
>JBCCRV010000416.1:0-6810 GCA_039201085.1 Myxococcota bacterium
CGATTCGGCCATGCTCGACGATTCGGCCATGCTCGACGATTCGGCCATGCTCGACGATGCGGTGACGCTCGATGCGCCCGATATGCTCGACGCCGGCGTGCCGGACGAGGGCTGTACGGACGCCGATTCGGACGGCGTCTGCGATAGCGAGGACGCCTGCCCCGGCTCGGACGACAGCCTTGATGGCGACGCCGACGGCGTGCCCGACGGATGCGATGCGTGCAGGGGCGACGACGCCACCGGGGACGCCGATAGCGACGGCGTGTGCAACGACCTAGACGCATGCGCGGGCAGCGACGATGCGGAAGACGGCGACGCCGACGGCGTGCCCGATGGCTGCGACGCGTGCACGGGCGACGACGCCACCGGGGACGCCGATAGCGACGGCGCGTGCGACGATCAAGACGCGTGTGCGGGCAGCGACGATGCGGAAGACGGCGACGCCGACGGCGTGCCCGACGGCTGCGACGCGTGCAGGGGCGACGACGCCACGGGCGACGCCGACAGCGACGGCATCTGCAACGACCAAGACGCCTGTCCCGGAGGCGCCGCGCCGGAACTCTTCTTCGAGGACTTCGAAGGCGCGGGCCACGGGTTCACGCTCAACACGACGGACGTGTCCAGTACGGTCACTGGCGGCAACTCCTTTGTCGTGAACAACGCCTACACCGGAGGATCGGGCTCGCTCATCTGCTTGGGGTTCCCGATCACGTTCACGGTTCCCAACACCCCGCCGCAGCCCGCTGGAGTCGGCGGCTTCCCAACCAGCACGTACATGCACACCGCGTCCCGTGCTGCTCTGGCTGCGGGCATCTTCAACACAAGCTACACTCCGGCGGACGGCATCTGCTTCTTCGACGACGCCATTTTCGCGCGGATGACCAATGACATCGACCTGACCGGCATCGGCGCAACCGGCGCCCTCAACATCCGCTTCTTCTGGGCGCTTGCAGGCGCGCCGGGGACGGTCTTCGGCGAAGTCTACTATTCCACGAACGGCGGGACATCGTGGACACGCATCGAGAGCCCGCTGGCCGAGCTCTCGCGTCAGACGAGCTGGACCGAATATTCGGCTCAGCTGCCGATCTCGGCGCTCGCGGGGGCAAGCTCGTTTCGGCTTGGGTTTCGGTTTGTGAACTCGACCGGTGGCGCCGCATCAGACCCAGGCTTCGCCATCGACGACGTGCGCATCGGCTGCAGCGAGCTCTGAGCCCGCGGCCGTCCACGCGCCGATGATGGCGGCGAGCGGAGTGCGATCCCGAATGCATGACTTAGGCGCGACCGCTCGGAACGAGTCGAACGATGGCGAAGCCGAGCAGTCAGTCCAAGAGGGCGAAGCTCGGCGGCTATTCGAGTCCTCGACGACGCCGCCGCAGAGATCGAGGCAGCGGCGAAGCGAAGGCTCCGCGGTTCCTCCCGGCCCACTGCGGACGCCGAGCATTTATCCCGGGTGCACTTGAGGTGCCGCGCTAGGCAGCAAACGTGCGTTCGAGAAACGCGTCGACCGATTCCGCCTTTCGTCCGAGGCGATCGCGAAAGGCGCTGTCCGACGCCGAAACCGCGCCTTCGCGCATGGCGCGGCAGACCTGCGAGAAGATCAAAGCGGTTCCTTCATCGAGCCCAAAACCGAGCAGCATCGCGCGGTACGATTCATCGTCCGGCTCTCGGTAGTCGATGGCCACGCCCGTCCGTGCGGCGACTCAATGAATAATCGAAGGAAACGACCGCGGGGTTTCGGCCGTGAGGTTCAGCGCAACGTTGGTGGTGTTCGCATCCAGAAGAACGTCGACGGTAAAAGCTGCGATGTCCTTGCGCGTGATCCAGGAAACGGGTGCGTCGCCGGCGGGAAGGGTGACCGCGCCGCTCTCCCGAAATGCGCCGAGCAGATCGGGAATCGAGTCGAGGTAGAGACCGTTCCTCAACGCAACCCATGGAACTCCCGACTCTCGGAGGCGCCGTTCGGCATCGTGGTGCACTTCGAGTAGGGGGTTGTCGCCGGGCGCGGCGGCGCCGACAAAGCTCGTGTAAACGATGCGGGCCACGCCGGCGTCGCGGGCCGCGTCGATGGCGGCCGCATGCTGACGCCGGCGAGCGTCGTTGGCCGCGTTGCTGGAGATGAGCAGCAGTGTGTCGACGCCGGTGAAGGCGGCGCGCATCGATGCCGGGTCGTCGTAGTCCACGCGTCGCGCGTCGACGTCGCCCGTCAACTTGGAGGGGTCACGGGCGCCGAACGCGGCGGTGGCGCCTCGTTCGCGAAGTTCGTCGAGAATGGCCTGGCCGAGGGCGCCGGTCGCGCCGGTTACGAGATGGGTCATGGAAATCGCTCCTTTTTGCTTCGAGGAACGTGGGCTTTTGCGCGCTGGCAAACAATCGCCGAATGCCAAACGTATTGTGCGAATATACGCACAATATGAACATCGACGCTGACTTGGTGGGCCACGCGATGGTGTTTTCGGAGGTCGCCGAGCACGGCTCCTTCACCAAGGCCGCCCACCGTTTAGGACTTTCGAAGAGCACCGTGAGCAGCCGAGTGCGGGAGCTCGAGGCGGCCCTCGCCACCCGTCTCCTGACCCGAACCACGCGTGCCGTACGGCTCACGGACGAAGGCCTCGCCTTTCTCGAGAGCGTGCAGCGCATGCGCGAGCACTGGCTCGATGCCAGGGAGCGCTTGGCTCTGCAGCACGCGGAGCCGTCGGGGATCCTTCGCGTCACCGCTCCCATCACGCTGAGCGACGTTCTTGTCGCGCCGGTCCTGTGCGAAATGCTCGCCGACTTTCCGCGCCTCGAGGTCGAGCTCCTTCCGGACGACCGAACCCTTGATCTCGTGCGCGACAACATCGACCTCGCCGTTCGCGTTGGCGCACTACGCGACTCGTCCCTGGTGGCGCAGCGCATCGGCGAAGAGTCCGGCTGGATCGCCGTCGCACGTGGAAGCATCTGGGACGAGCGTCTTCAGGGCGATGACGAGTCGCAGCTCGCGACCTTGGCGGAGCTGCAGTGGATTGGCGCGCGCGGTTTCGATCGCGAGGTGTGCCTGACGCCGCGCGGCGGCGGACCGTCGCACCGCTTCACCCCCGTACGCCGCGCAGCGGCCGGAAACGGCCTAGGCCTGCTCAGCCTTGTGCGCCACGGCGCGGGTGTGACGGTGCTGCCCGACTCGATGATGGTGCTTGGGCGCGACGCGCTGCGTGCCGTCCTTCCCCACTACCACGGTGGCACGTTCCCGCTCACCGTTCTTCGCCCGTCACGCCAACACACCACGCCGCGCGTGCGCGTCTTCATGGAGCGGGTGCGGCACGCTCTGAAGACGCCGCTCTTTACCCCAGCGTAGCTCCGGCTCGGTGAATATTCTACGAGCCGTGCAAAACGCCAGACTGCCGCACCCGCTCCATGAAGACGCGAGCCTAAACCTCCGCAACTTCCTCGTTTCTCCACATCAATCCGTTGGTGGTTGCTCCACATGAATCCGCTAGCGGTTTCTGTTTGCTGCAGCCTGTTTTTACGTGGCGACTCGACGCGGAGATTGTTCACCGTTCGCCGCAGGACTCTGTGGTGCGCGTCTCGCATGGCCGCGGATGGATCTGCTCCGAGGGACCGAGCGCTTCATCTCCCCAATAGATCGTCAAGTTAGGAAGGTCGCGATGGAGCCGCCTCACCGCGGCGCGCGGGACGTTCTCCGCCAGGGAGAGTAGGCGAAGGCGAGTGAGGCGCCGAATGGAGCCGACGGCCTCGGACGGAAGGGGTACCTCCCCGAGATCCAAGCGCTCGAGCTCCGAAAACGCTTCGAAATGGCGCGTCGCCTCGGGGCGAAAACCGGTCACTCCATTCAGCTCGAGTTCGCGGAGGCCTCCGACTGCGCTCAAATGTGCCAGGCCTTCTCCACTAAGAGAGACTCGGTCGAGGCCTAAGCGCCGAAGCGCCGTGAGCCTCGACAGCGAGGCGAGTCCAGCGTCCGTGACTGCCGCGTAGCTCAGCTCTAGCTCGCGGAGTTGCGTGAGAGAAGCGATGTGCGCGAGCGCGGCATCCGTCGCCTCGGTGTTGCTTAGCTTGAGCACCTCAAGTCGGGTCAACTCCGATAGGGGTTGGAGACCGCGCGCTGACACCTCCGCTCCAGACAGATCAAGCCGGCGGAGCCGCGAGAGCGTCGTGAGTGGCTGAAGCGAGGAGTCCGCGAGGATCGAGCCCCGAAGATCGAGCTCTTCGAGCGCATTGAGCCCCGCAAGGGGTGTCAGATTAGAGCCCTGCATCGCGCATTCGAGACGCTCAAGGCGTTGAAGCCCCCGAAGGGGTTCGAGGGAGGGAAACACTGTGGGACTACGGAGCACCTCCAACGCGACAGCGCGGGACAGAGCGGTGATGGGTCGGATTCGAGCGTCCACAACCCGAACGCGCTCGGGCGCGGCGAGTTCCTCAAGGTCCATCGGGTCGCGGCTGAACGAACGAACCACTTCGACGTTAGGGAGCGCGAGCAAGGCGCGCCGCGTGGCCGCTGGTAGTTGGAGAGGGAGCTCCAAACCGATTCCTTCACGGGAGGCGAGAAATCGAAGGACACGTTCGGGTACCGAGGCCGCGGAGAGTCTCAGGGAGAAGCGTTGCTCGGCAGCGAGCAAACGAAGTTCAGCCTCCAGTTGCGCATCGGTGCAATCACGCTGTTCCCATAAGGTGCCGAGCGATACGACCCTTCCCTGAAAGTTTCCAGCGACGAAGCAAACGAGTTGTTGGTCGAGATCGGGTCGCAGATGGTCGGAGGGTTGGAACGTTTCGACTTCTTCAGCGGCCATCGGGAGCCAGGCGCGCCAGCCACCGAAGAAGGACCACTCTTGAAGGGGCGAATCCGCGGCCCTTGAAGGCCTCCGATCGTTCGACGCGCGCGATTCGGTCGGCGAGCTAGGTGCCGCCGCCGGCGTCTCGACTTCGCTCCGTCGTGCTGCCGGTTCTGGCGTTTGGCTTGCTCCGCTGCCGCACGCGGCGAGCAGGGCGGCAGTGAAGCACCGGGGCAAAAGTTTCAGTTGGGACGCGATGCGGCTCACACGGCGAACAAATCACAGCCCCTGCTTCACCGCAATGTGGCCAACGTTAGAAAGGCCTCAGCATCAACATCAGAAGGCCTCAACATCGACGCAGTCGTGGTTTCCCGTGGCCGAGTTGCCACCGGATTCCGAAGCTTTGGCGCCGCCATCTGGATCGTGAGCGGCAACCTCGGAGTGGAGACCGCGGGCCGTGTTGCCACGAGCGGCGTTCTTGGACTCCTCCCCGGCCTTCTACTGGTCTACGGGACCGTGGCGCAGCTCGTGAACCACACGACGGTCTTCGCCTCCGAACAACAGCCGAGGAAGCACCGGGTGCAGATTTGTTCGGACGGAGGACGCGGTTTCAACGACACCCACTTTTGACCCCCCATTCAATCCGGCAGTCGTTCTCCCCCTCGCCGCGGCGCTCGGGTCGTGGTTCTACGCCCAGCGGTTTCCCCGATCGCTAACGGCAAGGGTTGAAGCCGCGATGGAGACGGCGAACTCGCTGCTGCGAAACCTCTGGAACCAACGTAGGGTGACCCAGGGCGCGGAAGAAGCGATTGCGAAAGACACTCCCGAAGGGGCTCGAGGAGCTCACCTCCGAAGCCGCCGAGAGCGGGGTCTACGCGCCCCTTCACGCCGCGCTCGACGCTTGCGAGCCGGACGCGCGGGGAGGAAGCGCAAAGGGTACGGTGCTCATGCTACGCGAGTGCACGCCTGAGCTCGCCCGATGGGCGATCGACCGTGGGACCGACCTCGAAGCTACCGACAACCACGGCAAGACCGCGCTGCACATCAGTGCCGGCGCTCGCTTTCACCGAAAGCTGCAGGCGGGCGCGCTCATCGAAACGGTGGCGTCAACTGGGTGCGGACTACCTACGCGTGGCCAACGCCTTCTGTTGACACATCGAATCGCACTGCGCCGTACCGAGTGCGGTCGCCAAGCGCTGCCGTGCAGCCGTGAACACATTTCCGAAAGACCATACACACGCCGCAACGCTTGCCGAAGCGTCGGCGCTCTGGGTCAGGCTCAACCCGAACCCGATCGACCTAGAGGCGCCAGACTACACGCGATGACGCGTCCGCGCGGGTCTCCTCGAAGCGCGGAAAGCGCTACGCTTCGCCGGTGGCGCGTTCGATTCAAGAGGACAAGGCTGAACTGGTACGACGGCGCATCTTGGAGGCGTCCTTCGAGCTCGTGGCCGAGAACGGGCTTGGGCGACTGCGTATGGGGGAAGTGGCAACCCGGGCCTCTTGCTCCCGGGCCACCCTCTATCGTTGCTTCGCTAGCAAAGAGGATCTCCTGCATGGGATCTTCGAGAGCGAAGCTCTACGCATTATCCGTGAACTCGGACCCCGCATCCTCGACGAACAAGGCATCGCCGAGCGACTCACGGAAATGGTCGCCGGCGCTGTCGAGAGCGTTCGTGAAACCCCCCACCTACGACCTTTCTTCGAGCCGGAGGCGTTGAGCATAACCTTGAGTGCAGCCGCTTCGGCACCCGGTTTGCACCAGGCATCTGTGGCGTTCCTCCAGCGCGTGTTGCCGCCGGGACCGTCAGTTCGGGACGGGCTTGACCTCTTTGATGTGTCTGAGTGGCTTGTTCGGTCAGTGCTGTCTTTTTTGATGTTCGAAGGCATCAAGCGGCGGAGCGCGATCGAATTTCGTCGGCAAATTCGGACGTTTGTTGTGAATCCGATAATATGAGACAAAATTAGATTTTTGTATCGACACGAGACAAAAACACATTAATGTCTCTGTGTGTTCGATCCCTTTCAGCCCCTCGGAGACCCTTAC
>JBCCRV010000417.1:0-6809 GCA_039201085.1 Myxococcota bacterium
CCTCGACTTCGAGGCATTCCTGCGGCGACCCGGCTACAACCACCTTTGCTTTCGCGTACCGGACGTCGACCGCGCCGCCGGCGCCATTCGCCGGTCCGGAACGTCCTTCGATCTCGAACCGACCGACTATCCAGACGTCGGGCGAAGGGTCGCGTTCTTTCGCGACCCCTTCGGAAACTACCTCGAGCTCGCCGGCCCGCTGAGCCCCACAGCAGCCGTCGCGCGTAGCCAGTGATGAGCAATCGCTGGATGGGCGCGGGTGCGTGAAGTGCACGTCAGCCGGATGGACGGCCAAACGTGGCGCGCCTAGTGCCCACTCGGCGCCAGCACACGACGAAGGCACGCTTCCAAGGACGGGCCTCGACGCTCCACGGGCAGCGCGTCCTCAAAGGCGATCGCGCCCGTGTCCATCGCGCGGTTCATCTCCGCGTACATCGTCGCGATCTCACCGGCGCCCATGCCCTGGAGCGGTTCGATGATGGCGTCCGCAGCCATGGACACTGAACGCACCTCATGCCCGAGGACCGCCGTCAGCGCCTCGGCGAACGCCGAAAAAGGGGCGGCCGCTTCACCCGTCAGCTGCACCGTCGAAGGACCGCCGGAAAGAAGAAGCTCCGCCGCACGCTCGCCGATCGTGACCGTGTCTAGCCATTCGATCGGCGTTTCTGGCGACCAATAGGTCGGCAGCACCCCTTGGCCCAAGGCCTCGCCAAAGGAGCGCAGGTTTTCAAGAAAGTACCCGGCGCGAAGCAGCGTCACACCCTCCGCGTCCTCGAGCGCGCTTTCGAGTGGGTGCAGCGTTCGAATCGGGCCCGTGCCCGACGGGTGCTGCGCGCCGATCGACGAAAGCACCACCGCCCGCGGCGCCGCCTTCGCGGCGGCGGCGACGCCGGCGCGAAGCGGCGCCACCGCCGCTTCATAGTCCGCCGGCGCCCAAAGCGGCGGCACCATGCCGTAGAAGCCCGTCGACTCGCGGGCGAGCGCGACGAGCGCGTCCTCGTCGCGAAGGTCGATCTGGCGAAACTCCACACCCTGGACGCCCTCAACCGTCGCGGGATCACGCGACGTTAGACCGATCACCCGCTTGCCAGCCTTCACCAGCTCCCGCGCGACCACACCCCCCGTTTGACCCGTAGCTCCAACAACAACGTACATAGTGAACTCCTTTCGCTTCGAATCATGCGGCGGATTTCGCGTGACTCCAGTGCATCTGAGTCATCCTGGATTGCGTGCGAGTCATGCATCAATCGTGCACCCTGGGTGCTGCTTCCTGAAAGGAATGAGCGAGGGGTGTGGATGATCGGCGCTGAGGCGCTGCGCGCGACGCAGGACATGCCGCGCATATTCAAAGGGTGGGCGGGGCAAGATCGGTGGCGAGGGCCGTACCCGTCGCTCATTTCTTTCAGGAAGCGGCACCACAGACGCCCCATCACTGGGCGATCTTGTTTCGGAGCGCACATGACCACCCTTCAGGATTTTGACCTCAACCTCCTTCGCACGCTGGAAGCACTGCTCGACACGCGAAGCGTGCAGTACGCCGCAGCACGGCGGAAGCTCACCCCCAGCGGCGCTTCTCGCGCCCTCTCGCGGCTGCGAACGGTCTTTCAAGACCCGCTGCTCGTTCGCAACGGCCGCCGCTTCGATCTCACGCCCTTCGCCGCGGACCTTCGGGGCCCGCTGGGGCGCATCCTTCGGGACGTGGAGTCGCTCGCCCACCCCAAACAGTTCGATCCGTCCGCGCGCTGGACCGTGCGAACGTCCGGCGCGGACTACATCGAACAGGTCTTCTTTCCCGCCCTGCTGCCGGCGCTCCGGGAGCACGCGCCGGGTGTACGCCTGCATCACCGAACCACCCGGCAACCAGGCCTCGACTTGGTGGAAGGCCGCGTCGACGTCTCGATCGGCGTGCGCGGCTCACTGCCCGAAGCGGACCTGGCCTCCACGGTCCTGCTCGAGGACGAACTTGTGTGGGTGATGGCAAAAGACCATCCGCTCGCCAAGCGCCGCGCCACCGAGCGCGCATACCTCAGCCAGCAGCACGTACTCGTTGCGCCGAGCGGCGAGCCCGGCGGCGTGGTCGACGAGGCGCTTCAAAAACGCGGCAAGACCCGCGAAGTGTTTGCCATCGTCACCGGGTTCTCGTCGGCCCTTGCCGTCGTGGCCCAAAGTGAGCTCACCGCCGCGCTGCCGCGCCACTTCATTCGAGCGGCCGGCCGTACGGACCTCGTGCACAAACGACTGCCTGTTCCCGTCGAACCGTTTACCATCGCCGCCTACTGGCTCCCGCGCATGCGCGGCGACGCGGCCCATCGCTGGTTTCGACAGCGCCTGCGCGACGCCGCCGCGATGGTGGCGGAACGCTAACCTGCCACGTCAGCGCCGTCGCACCACGTCCGCTATGCTCTTCCCTGTGACCAGCGCGCCTGTAGAAGTGGTGGAAGCCTTTCAGTCACATCCGCCGGCGATTCGCGACGCGCTGCTCTCGCTCCGGCGGGTGATCTGGCAAACGGTCGCGGCCACCGAAGGCGTCGGTGAGGTCTCGGAGGTCCTTCGCTGGGGCCAGCCGAGCTACATCACGGCCAAGCCGCGTACGGGCAGCACCTTTCGCCTAGGCGCCCTCGAAGGCGAACGCTACGCGCTCTTCTTTCACTGCCAGACCACCCTTGTGGAGCGCTTTCGCGTCGAGCACGGCGACACGTTGAAGTACGAAGGCAACCGCGCCCTTTGGTGGAACGTGGGCGAAGCCTTCGATGAAGCTCGGGTCGCCGAGTGCGTGCGTGCGGCGCTGCTCTACCGGAAGAGGCGTGATGGGTAGAGGTGCGAAGGGAGTGGCGTGAAGGGTGACGCGTGAGCCCCCGGTGTCAGGGTAGTTGCCGCACCACCTGGACAGAAATCACGGGGGCGCGACAGGAGTGAGTGCAGTGAAGTACTCGGAGACGTTCAAGGCAAAGATGGTGGAGAAAATGACGGGACCGGACGCATGTTCGGCGACGTCGTTGGCGGGAGAGACCGGCGTTTCGCAGCAGACGTTGTCACGCTGGTTGAAGACCGCGAAAGTGAGGGCTGTGACGCAAGACGACAACCCACCCAAAGGCAGCTCGAGCCGAAAGCGAAGCGCGACCGAGAAGCTGCGAATCTACACCGCATCGTCGGTGCTAAAGGACGATGAGCTCGGAGAGTTTCTGCGTCGTGAGGGTCTGCATGAAGCGGAGCTGCGAGCGCTCCAGAAGGAGGTTCGTGAAGCGGCGGTGGAAGGCCTCCAGCCGAAAGCGAAGCGACGCGGCTTGAGCGGGGAGCAGAAGCGGATTCGGAAGCTTGAGAAAGAGCTAAAGCGAAAGGAAAAGGCACTGGCCGAGACGGCGGCGTTGTTGGTGCTTCAGGGAAAAGTACAGGCCTTCCTCGCCTCTCAGGACGAGGAAGGCGACACGGAAAGCTAGAACGGGATCGCATTCTGGGCTGGGTGACGGCAGCCGAAGAGGCCGGCGCATCGAAAGGGCGCATTAGCCAAGTTCTTGGCATCGACCGAGGGACTCTCCGGCGATGGCGGAAACGTGGTGGGTGTCTCGTCTCAGGAGGCGAGGACCGTCGGTGCGGGCCAAAGACCTCCCCGCCCAACAAACTCAGCGACGCAGAACGCCGAGAGGTCCTTCGTGTCGCCAACAGCAAGGAGTTTCGGGACCAGTCACCCAAACAAATCGTGCCCAAGCTCGCCGACGAAGGGCGATACATCGCCTCAGAATCGACCTTCTATCGGCTCCTACGTGAGCAGAGCCTTCAAAACCATCGCGGGCGTGCTCGCGCGCCATCGTCCCGGGCTCCTTCGGAGTGTCGTGCGACGGGGCCCAACCAGGTTTGGAGCTGGGACATTACGTACTTGAGAACCCCCGTCGCAGGCTGCTTTCTCTACCTGTACCTCGCGCTTGACGTGTGGAGCCGGAAGATTGTGGCGGCGGAGGTTCACGACCGCGAAGACACCGAGCTCGCATCCCAGATGTTTGAATCCGCTGTCGAGCGTGAGAGGGCCGAGGGCGTCGATCTTGTGGTGCATTCCGACAACGGGAGCCCCATGAAAGGAGCGACGCTCAAAGCCACGTTCGAACGCCTCGGCATCCTCGCCTCGTACAGCCGTCCTCGCGTCAGCGACGACAACCCCTTCTCCGAGGCGCTCTTCCGCACCGTGAAATACTGGCCGCAGTATCCCAAGAAGCCGTTTCAATGCCTCTCAGAAGCGCGCGCATGGACCCAACGATTCGTTCGCTGGTACCACCACGAACACCTCCACAGCAGCATCGGATTTGTCTCGCCACTCGACCGACACACCTTCAACGACGCCGCGGTGCTCTCCCGACGAAAAACCGTTTACGCAGCTGCCAAACAGCGCCATCCAGCGCGTTGGGGCTCACGCCCCATTCGAAGCTGCACACCCATCGGCGATGTCATTCTCAACCCCGCCAAGGTCAAAAGGATCTCGTCCACGAACATGGATGCAGCTGCATAGCTTTTGCGGCAACTACCTTGACACCCACCGATGGCAGCAGCCCGCGTTGACGTGCTTCACCGCCCCACACGCACGCCCACGCGGATGCTTCACCAGTTTCCTCCCGAACGGCAGGCATCGATTCCCCGTCCTCGAAACCGGGTCGGCCTTTATTGGATTGCCTCGGATTCGTCGGTCGGGTCGAGAGCAAGGCGCGAGGACGTAGGACGGCAGGCGCCTTCCGAGGACGAGAGAGCGCAGGGGTCGGCGGGAGCGGTGGGTCCGAGGCGATCAAATAACGGTCGAACCGACCTAGCGGCCCGCGCGGCGCCGCGGCCCACGCACGAGCTGCTGAATCTCGTCCTGGAGCGTCTCGATGAACCGGGTCGCCGCCGGTCCCGGCGGCGTCGCCCGACGATGCACGATGCGCGGAATGCGGCGCACGCGAAAGCCCTCTTCGAAGGGCACGATCACGAGCCGGCGGTCGCGAAGCTCGTCGTTGATCAAATGGCGCGGCAGCCAGCCAAATCCCACGCCCTGAAGAACGGCCTGCCGCTGCGCACGCAGGTCCGAAAAGGAAAACTGGCTCGGACTCAAATCGCCGAGGGCCGCCGGATCGGAAGCCGCGATCTCGATGTACTCCTCGAGCTCCGAGCGCGAAATGCGCCGTTGTTCCTGAACGAGCGGATGGTCGACACCGGCGACGAGCAGGAGCTCCATCGGCGGCAAGGGCAGCGAACGTTCGTTGCCGTCGTCCTCCTCGTCGAGGGTGAGCATCAGGTCCGCCCCGTCGCGCTCAAAGCGCTTTCGCACCTCCCGATAGGAGGCGACGGCGACCTCGAGGCGCGTCACGATCTGCATGCCCACAAAGGACTGCACGGCGGCCATGACTGGCCCAAGCGGGACAAGCCCATCCACGACGAAGGCCAGCCGCGGCTCCCATCCATCGCGAAGGCGGGCGGCGGTCTGCTCAAACTCGGCCGAGCGTTCGAGCACCTTGCGGGCTTCATCGACGAGTAGACGCCCCTCTCGCGTGAGCGTGGCCCGGTGCTGGGCCCGGTCGAAGAGCGTCAGCTGAAGCGAATCCTCCAGACTCCGCACGGCGTAGCTCAAGGCGGAGGTCGCCCGCCGCAGCTCTTTTCCCGCCGCCGTAAAGCTTCCATGCCGCTCGATGGCGTCTAAAACGCGCAATTGATCCAGAGAAAGGCCCATATCCGCCTACTTGTTCAAATAGTATGAACGAGATTTACAGAATCTTCTATTGGCCTCGAACGAGTGACGTCCTTAGACCAAAGAAATGGCGTCTTCCCCAGCGAGCTCTGAAACGTTCAACCCCTGCGGTCTTCGCGGCATCGCTTTCCTCGAGTTTGCCTCGAACAAACCCGCCGCGCTGCACGAGCTCTTTATGGCCTTCGGGTTCAGCCGTATCGAACGCCACAGCACCCGCGACCTTCATCGCTACGTGCAGAACGACATCGAGTTCATGCTCGATCGCCAGCCGACCGGCTTCGCCGCGGATTTCGTGAAGGCCCACGGTCCCAGCCTTCCATCGATGGGCTGGCGCGTCGACAGCGCTGACGCCGCCTTCAAGGCCGCCGTCGAACGCGGCGCAAAGCCGTACGAAGGCGAGACGGCTTACGGGTGCCCGGCCATCTACGGCATCGGCGATTCGCTCATTCACTTCGTCGAAGAACGCAGCAACGGCCCGTCCCATCGAGACGCCTTCATTCCTCTCGACGATCCGGACGTGCGCGATGAGCTGGGCTTCCTTGTGGTCGACCACCTAACGAACAACGTCGAGCAGGGCACGATGGCGCGGTGGGCGACCTTCTATAAAGAGGTCTTTGGCTTCACGGAGGTACGCTACTTCGACATTCGCGGCGCAAAGACCGGCCTCACGAGCTACGCGCTGCGCTCGCCCGACGGAAGCTTCTGCATTCCGATCAACGAGGGCAGCGAAGCAAAGTCGCAGATCAACGAGTACCTGCGCGAGTACAACGGCCCCGGCGTTCAGCACATCGCCTTCCTCAGCCGCGATCTGCTCGGCAGCCTGGAGAAGCTGAAGGACTCGCGCATCGAAACACTCGACATCGACGACGAGTACTACGGCGAAGTGTTCGAGCGCGTTCCCGGCGTACGCGAAGATCCAAAGCGCATCCGCGATCATCAGGTGCTCGTGGACGGCGACGAAGAGGGTTACCTACTTCAGATTTTCACGCGCAACCTCATCGGCCCGATCTTCATTGAGATGATTCAGCGCGAAAACCACCTCGCCTTCGGCGAAGGCAACTTCGGCGCCCTCTTTCGAAGCATCGAACGCGACCAGGCCCGC
>JBCCRV010000418.1:0-6804 GCA_039201085.1 Myxococcota bacterium
GCGAAGCGGCGAACAAAGCGGCAAAGCCAGCACGGACGACGCCCCCTCGGCCGCGCGCCTCGTCGCTGCCGACGGCATCGCCGCGCTCCTCCTCGACACGGCGCCGCGGCCCCGTCCGCGCGCGCGCGCCCTTGCCGACGCGATGGGCGCAACGTACTTTCCGATGCCGTATTTGAAGACGGGCGCGATCGCGCAGCAGGTGGCGGCGCTTACGTAGGGGCGTTTGCGGAGTTCGGTTGGCTATTTGCGGTTGGCCGTTGGCCGTTGGCGGCTTGCGGCTTGCGGTTTGCGGTTTGCGGTTTGCCGATTGCGGATTGCGCGCGGGCACGGCTGTTATGTTCGAGGGTGGCGTGTTGAAGGCTCTGCTCATCGGCTCACGTGACATGAGAGTTACATGCATGACGTTCGCGCGGACTGCTGGCGTACTGTCACCTGGACCGCTTCACCGTCGGGTTGGCGCGCTCCGTTCTCTCGGTGTCGCGTTCGTGTTCACCGCGCGCCTGGCATAGCTGCTGCAGCTTGGTCGGCCGAGCGCGCATGCGCGAGGAACCGAACCCACCATGACCCACAAGAGCGTTTCCTTCGGGCGCAATAGCCGCGCTTTCCTTCTTGCCTTCGGTGTGGCGGCATGCGTTTCCGGATGCAGCGATTCGGACCGGACGCCCTCCACGGTCCCCGATGCAGGCGCCATCGATGCATCGATGGCGACGGACATGCGGGCGGACAACGCGCTGGACGCCGCCCGTGTAGAAGACGCCGCGAACGTCCCCGACGCCATGGACGCGGCCTCCGACCTCCGCGCGCCGAGCGTGAACCTGCTGCGAAACGGCTCCTTTGAGACGTGGACCGACGCCAACGAACCGAACGTGACGCCCGACGATTGGGACAACTGCACCATCGGCACCTTCGGCATCGCCGTCGATGGCGCTCCTGATTTCTGCGAGGACGTCGAAAGCCTGGCCCCCGCCGCGGCCATTGACGGCGAGCGCTGGACGCGCGGTTGGCAGAGTGAAGGCGTCGCCCAAACGGTTTTGACAACTCCCGGCGCGACCTACCAGCTCACCTTCGCCTATTGCGGAATGCTCTCCTGCGTGGGCGGCGGCACATCGTCCGAGATCGCCGTCCTCGTGGACGGAGAAGAGCTCGCTCGCACCCCCGATCTCGACGATACCGAATGGCGCACGGCGGAGTTTGAGTTCGAAGCGACGAGCGCCGAAACGACGATTTGCCTGCGAAACGTAGGCTCCCAGTCGGGGCTCGACGCGGTAACGCTCACGGAGCGGTGAGAGTTGCAGTTACGATGGGCAGCAGCCGCGCCGTCATAGGAGATGAAGATGGCAAAATGCATGAAGCTGCCTTTGGTTACGCGGATGTGAGCAACGATGAATGGTGGCGGCGGGCGTGGATGCCATCTGTGAGGTCGTGAACGCGGTTCGATGAGCGAAGCGCGGAGAAACGGAACAGATCGGTCCTCGGGCGTGGGTTCAGCCCGTAGCGTCGGGCGTAGCAGCGCTCGTTCGCGGTGAGTGAATATCGAACGAAAGGAAGAACTATGGAAACACTCTTTGAGAATGAAACGCCCGAGCTGAACGTGGAGGCTTTTGTCGCGCTGTTCACCACTCCCATTGGCGCCTTTGGCTCGCTCTCCCTGGGCGCTCAAATGCCCGACGAGGAACAGCTCGGAGACGAGGACGTCGAGGTGGGCGTTCGGAGCCACGCGGGCGAAGTGGTGGAGGAAGACGGCCACGTCGCAGAGATGCACTACGAGCTCATGACTTGTGGACCCAGACGACCACGACGGCGGGGCGTACCACGGCGGAGCTGCAAGCCCTCTTCGACGCACACTCAGGGCTTCGATCGAAGCCAAGCTGGCGCCCACGGAAAAGAAGGGCTCGAAGAGGAAGTACGTATGGGGCCCCCACTCGGAGTTGAGGCTCGAGGTTCGAGCTTCCACCCGCGATCCGGGCAAGAAGCTCTACCTGCTAGTTTCGGCGTACGGGAATGAGACCGCCTGAAGCGAACACGGGCGCCCGGGGCGCTCTCGTCGATGAAGAAGTGATGAACACCACACGAGCGAAGAAAGCGGCGCCCTGCGCGCACGTTGCGATCCAGGACGCCAACGCGGGCATTCGTGCACGGTGCCCTCGAGGGTACGGTCGATGACTGAGGCATTGGCCGATCTCGCGCGTGCCGGCGATGAGCAAGCCGTGCGAACTTGGCTCGCATCCCAGAAGAAGGCGCCGAAGGCCGCGGACCTTCTCGCGGCGGCGATCCAGTGCGACAACGATAGCTGCCGGCGCCTCCTGGTGGAGGAAGCGACCGTTGAACCGGTTAAGCCCAAAAGGCCGAGTCGCTGGAACGACGCGCACGCCGCGGCGATCCTGGGCGATCCCGCGCTCCTTTCCCGGGCCCTCGAGCGAGGGGCGAAGATCGAGGCTTCTTCGCTCACGGGAACGCCGCTCGTGACGGCCATCATGCTTGGGCACACGCCCTTCGTGCGCGCCTTGCTCGAGCTCGAAGTGAACGCAACGAAGGCCGTGAAGACCGCCCGCCAAAAAGACCTTCGCGCTGCGCTCGAAGGTCGCCCCGTAGGTACGCTCAGCGCGGCGCCTTTGGGCATTGCCCTTCAGATGGGGCGGAGCGACGTGGTGGAAGCGCTGGTGGAGCACGTGCCCCTCGCGCCCTCGAACTTTGGCGACGCACTTTGGAGCGGCGATCCCGCCTTGGTCGACCGGGTCTGCGACGCCCTCGGCGGGAACGTTCCGCCGCTCGATGCGAAACTCAGCGGACGCATCGCGGGCTACACGTTGCTCGATGAGCGCGATGCGGCGGTCGTCGCGGTCCTTCGCGTCTTGATCGCGCGAGGCATTCGCCTGCGCGCGCTTGTCGACAAGCAGTGGCGCCGGCTAGCTTCGGCCGGCGAGCGTGAACTTCTTCGAGCGTGGTCCGAGCACTGTGAAGCGGTTCCGGCGACGGATGCGCTTTTCACGGCCGCCCTACGGACCGACGACCCCGAATGCCGAAGCGTTCTTGTGGACCTCGCGGCACGTGCCAAAGCTCCGAAGGATTCGAGCTGGAACGCGGCGCATGTCGCCGCCCTTCAGGGCAACGTGCATGCGCTCGATGAAGCCGTACGAGCGGGCGCCGACTTGGGCGCGCCCTGCTTGGCGGACGTGACCCGTGCGAGCCAGGGTACGCCGCTGCACGTCGCCATCCGCCTTGGCCATCGACCCTTCGTGGAGGCGTTGATCGAAGAGTACAGCGTCAGCCCGACCGCCGAAGTCGAAATGGAGCGTCCCGGGCAGATGGGCATTGTGAAGACGGCGCCCCTGGCCCTTGCTCTTTCCTTCGGTCGTGCGAACGTGGTGGAGTATCTGCGTTCGTATGAAGCGCTGGCGGCCCATCACGTGGCGGACGCCGTTGCCAGCGGCGACCCCTCGCTTATCTCCTTCGTGTGCAGCGACCTTGGCGCCGATGCGGCGCTCCCGCCGTCGCTGCTCGTCGAAGCCCCCAACGTCGGATCGGTCCAAGCGCTTGCGGACGCCGGCCTCGACCTGGGTGCCACACCCCAAAGGGCCTGGATGCGCTGGGCTCGAACGTTCTTTTCGTGGAACAACGACGAGCGGCTCAGGTCCTTTCAAGCGCTCCTCAACGGCGGCGTGCCCGCATCGGCCGTCGGGCTCTACGAGCTGATGCGTCATCACCCGAGCTATCGCTCGAAGGCCTTCATCGACCTCTTTCTCGCTCAGGGCGCGGACCTCACGCAGACCGTGTCTCGCTTTGACGAAACGGGATCGGTCGCGGAGATGCTCTTCGACGACCTGCCGCTCGAAGCCGTGAAGTACCTTCATGCGCGCGGCACTCCGCTGCGCCCGCAGCGCGTGGCGGTGGACGCCGCCGACGCAAAGGCGAAGGCCGCTTGGCTACGTGAAGTGGGGCTCACGAAGGAACTCAGCGTCGAAGACTTCACCGCGCTCCAGCATCCCTCGCCGCGGGAGGTCGCCGCGTTCCTCGCCACGGACGAGGGCCTCCTGGGCCTGACCCTCGGAATGAAACGAAGTGCGCTGGAAGCGTCGTGGGACCTCGAACGCGTGGACCTTAGGTCCGGCCATTTCACCTTGGACTTCAGTGCCGCCGACGAACTCGTTCACGTTCAGCTTTCGTATCGCGCCATCTCCTCCGAGACTGGAAGCGCCATCTACGACACGCTTCGAAAGCGTTTCGGAGCCGGCAAAGGAAAGGGAAACCGCCGAAAGTGGAAACTCGCCAAGGGCAGCGTTGAGTGGTGGGATTCGGCTCGCGAGGGTGTCTATGTGACGATGGCGTAGACAGCCTTCGACCCGGAGCTCCTTTCGATTTCGATGCGTACAAAGGCGCAGCAAGCAAGCTCTGAGCTCGAAGCGTTCCGAGCTCGCTGTTCGACCGCGCTCCTTCAGCGACGCGGCATGTAACGCGTTACACTGATGTGGCCCATCGATTGGCCCCTTGGGTGCTCGAAGTGCGGACATCAGGCCCCGAGTGTCGCGACCCGAACGATCGTTGGCGTGTTCGGATTCGAACGGATGGGCGCGGCCGTTGGCACGCTTGCTGCTCGTTGCCAGAAAGAAATGCGCACCACACCCATCGAAAAACGCTCGCCTTCACCCATGTCGCGCTCGCCGCTCAGCATCGTTAGGAAGGGGTCCTTTGCCCTCACCATGCCACACACCCTCCTTTCGCTGTGCGTCGCTTTTGCGCTCGCTTGTGGAGACGACGGTGGCGTTATGCCGTTCGGCGATGGTGGCATGGTCGATCTCATGGATGGGGCGATGGCCGACGTAGGCGCGCTGGACGACGCCGACGTGGGTGACAGCGCTGCCCCCGACGCTCGCGAGCTCACGGATGCGGCGCGCCCTACCGATGCGGCGTCTACCGATGCAGGGACCCCGGATGGCGCTTCCGATGTGTTGTCCAAAGGTTCGGCCCCTTCGTGCGCGGGATGTGTCCAGAGGTCCTGGTGGGAGCGATGGATCGACTAGGGAAGACGGCGTCCGTCACGGGTGGTACGGAAGGAATCGAAAGCGGAAGCGGTTGGCGCAGCACGATATCGACATTCGGGGAACGCGCTGGCGCGTGCACGTGTCCGGGTCCGGTCCAGCCGTGCTTCTGGTGCACGGCACGGGGAGCTCCGGTCATTCGTTTGCGCCGCTGATCCCATGCCTTCGCGAACATCTCGGACCCCGCACCTTCGTCGTGCCCGATCTACCGGGGCATCGAGAGAGCGGTGCGCTGGCCGAAGCCGGGCCGGCGCTACCCGCCTTCAGCGCCGGACTGGCAGACGTACTCCGGCACCTTGAGCTCTCGCCGGAGCTGGCCGTGGGCCACTCGGCCGGCGCGGCCGTGGTCGCATCAATGACGCTGGCCAGCGGACTCGATGCGGCGCTTTACGTCGGCGTCGCGCCGGCCTTCGTGCCGTTTCCGCGCCTTCAGCAGGAAGCGGGAAAGCTAAGTGCACGATGGCTCGCACCGCTCTCGACGCGGCTCGCGCGCCTGGCGGGCTTGGGCGCGTCGGCCGCTTCCACCTTGGCCGATGTCCTCGGCGTCGAGGCCTTCTCCCGGCTGCCCCGTGAGCAGCGGGACGCATACGCCGAACTCGTGGGCAGTCCGCCGCACCTCGAAGGCGTGCTCACGATGCTCTCACGCTGGGACGTCGGTCCCGTCTATCGCGCCCTTTCGCGCCTCCCCGGGCGCTGGCTCCTGGTGGCGGGAAAGGCCGATACGGCCGTGCCCGTCGGCCAAGTTCGGCGCGCGGCCCGTCGAATTTCCCGTGCCCAACTGAGCGTCAAACCCGGTGGACACGTCTTTCATGAGCAAGATCCCGACCCCTTAGCCCAGGAAATCGCCCAAGAGTTGAAAAAAAGCATCGATCGCATGTAAAAGCATGTTGACACTTTCTATCGTCCAGATACCGTTACACTCTGGACATTGTGGGGCATTGTGCCCCCAAAGGGACGATCGATGATTCGGCGAGCGACAACATCACGCGCCTGCGCGCGAGCGATTGGGAACAGGGGGCTGCCATGGGCATGCTGAGCTTCGAGCGGAAGTACCGAGTCCGCGGTGGCACACTCGTCGGTGGCGACCTTTTCGACTTTTGGGTCGGACCCTTCTATGTCGGGTTCTTTGGGTTCACGACGATCTTCTTCACGATCCTCGGTACGGCCCTGATCCTCTGGGACGCCTCCCAAGGCGACACCTGGAACCCGTGGCTGATCAACATCCAGCCGCCGCCGATCGAATACGGCCTCGCCTTTGCCCCGCTAGCCGAAGGCGGCATCTGGCAGCTCGTCACGATTTGCGCGCTCGGCGCCTTTGTAAGCTGGGCGCTGCGGCAGCTTGAGATCAGCCGAAAGCTCGGCATGGGCTACCACATTCCCATCGCGTACGGCGTCGCGATCTTCGCGTACTTCACGCTCGTCGTCATTCGCCCGGTGCTGCTGGGCGCGTGGGGCCACGCCTTTCCCTACGGCATCTTCAGCCATCTCGATTGGGTGTCGAACATCGGCTACCAGTACCTGCACTTTCACTACAACCCCGCGCATATGATCGCCGTGAGCTTCTTCTTCACGACGACGCTGGCGCTCTCGCTCCACGGCGGTCTCATCCTCTCGGCGGTCAACCCGAAGAAGGGCGAGCACGTGAAGCATTCGCAGCACGAAGACTCGTTTTTCCGCGATCACATCGGCTATTCGATCGGCGCCATTGGCATTCACCGCTTGGGCCTCGTGCTCGCGCTGAACGCCGGCCTTTGGAGCGCGATCTGCA
>JBCCRV010000419.1:0-6770 GCA_039201085.1 Myxococcota bacterium
GCCGCAGCGGCGCGCGCGCCAGCTACGCGGAGCGCGCGGGCATGAAGGCGCTGCACGGTGGGCTGCAAGCCCTTGGGCGCATTCGCGTACGCTTGCTCTTCGTCAACCTCGTGGTCGTGCTTGTGCCCCTGGCGGGTCTCGAGTTTGCGGACCTCTACGAACAGCAGCTTCTCGGCGGCCTCGAGCGCGACATGCGCGACCAAGCGGTGCTCGCGCGTCGATTTCTGGAAGCGGGCCTGCAGCGCGGAACCCCGCTCGATGCGCCGGGCCAGGAAGACGCGCTTCGTCGCGCGGCGGCACGAACGCGAACGCGCGTACGCGTGTTCAACACGGATCGGGAGATCGTGCTCGACTCGCACCGCACGGGCGCACCAGAGGGTCCCGAACCGCTACCGCCCTCCTGGCTTTCTTCTTCATCGAGCGTGCGCTACGACGCGTCCGCCGACGTGGAGGCGCATGCGCCCTGGCCCGTTCCAGCGGAGCGCATCGAAGTTCGGCAGGCGTTTGCGGCGCAGCCCAGCTCCTACACGCGCGTGCGCGCCCGTCAGCCGGCCGTGCTGCTCTTTGTCGCCGAACCGATCATCGTCGACCGACGCATCGAAGGCGTCGTCTACGCCGTGCGCTCGACGGCACCCGTCCTCATCGAGCTCTACCGCATTCGACAGGGCCTCTACTTACTCACGGGCCTAGCCCTCGTGTTCACGTTGCTCGTCACCCTGCTTCTTGCGTGGAGCATCAGCCGGCCGCTCTCGCGCCTTGCCCGCGCCGCGGGACGCATCGCGGCGGGCGAGCGCGACGTCGAAGTGCCCGTGGGCGGCGCCGGCGAAATCCGTGAGCTGGGCGAAGCCTTTGCGGCGATGACAGCCCAGCTCGAAAAGCGCCTTCGTTTTGCCTCGGACTTCGCCGCCGACGTCGCCCACGAGTTCAAGTCGCCGCTCACGAGCATTCGGGGCGCCGCCGAGCTGCTCAGCGAAGGCGCCTCCGACGACGCAGCCGCTCGCGAACGCTTTCTTTCGAACATTCAGCTCGACGTGGAGCGGCTGGACCGACTCGTGTCGCGCCTGCTTGAACTCGGCCGCATCGAAGCGGGCCAGTCGGCGCGCCAGCTCATCGTCGTGCCCCAGCTCGTCGAGAGTCTTAGGCGACGCTACCCCGGCGTAACCATGGACGTGCGCAGCAAAGGCACGCTCGCGCGCGGCCGCGCCGCCGACGTGGATCGCGCCGTCGGAAACTTGATCGAAAACGCGATGCGCTACGCGTCGAGCGCCGAGGCCGTGTCGCTTACCGTTCAGGACGACGTCCGGCACACACTCTTCATCGTCGACGACGACGGCCCCGGCGTTCCGGAGGGCGACCGCAAACGCATCTTCGAACGCTTCTTCACGACGGACCAAAACCGGCGTGGCACCGGTCTCGGCCTTGCCATCGTACGGGTGGTCGCCGAATCGCACGGAGGCGACGTCGACGTGACAGCCTCACCGCAGGGGGGCGCGCGCTTCGTACTAAGCCTGCCAAGAAAGACCAGCTGATGCGCGCTGGGCGGTGGGCAGTCGCAGAAGCGTCTCGGAACTCTCAACCTGAGTGTTGCGTCAGGGCACGAAGGTCACCGTCGAGGCGTGTGGCGACGACGCAAGCAATGCGCGTCCTGTGTGCGGTGCTCGCGCTCGATGGCTTGTCGTCAGCGTTTGCCCAGGATTCGGCTCCCAGCCAAGCGCATCATCAAAGGGCCTCAGAGGGTGGAATCCCGCCCGCCAAACGCACGTACAACGGCCGCGTACGGCTACGCATCACAACCAACCTGACGGAAGCGCAGTCGGACCGTTCTTGGACGCTGCACCTACGAAACGCGCCGCCTCCTGCACGATTCGCCGCGCTCTGCCTGCTTCCATGCGAAACCCAGCTCACGCCTGGCACGTATCACTTCGGCTTGGCTGAGAATGCACAACCGGTAGAGGCCCTTTCACCGGCCATGGAGGTGCAAACGGCATCCCATCTGCGCATTGGGTTTCGGCCCCCTTCTGCTCTCCACACCGCTGCTCGGGCAGTGCTGCTTCTCGCGGCCCTTGCTTTCATACCCTCGCCGGCCCTCTGGGGTTCAGCACAAGGGCAAAGAGCCCGGCGCGCGGGAATGGTCAGCACGTTCGTCTCGGGAGGACTTCTGATCGTTTCGACGATCGCGTTCTTGCGAAGCGACTCCGGCGGCACGCAGCTCACCCTGCATCCGCTGGCCAGTGCGCCACCCTGACGTCGGCGCTGTACATGGTGGCCCACATCTTCTTCGCACGTTGACCGAGCGTGAAAAAACCAGCGGACTGGGGTAGCACACGACGTCTTCGCAGCGCTTCGAACCGCGCGTGATCGCTTCACTTCGCTTGCTTGGGCGAGGTGCCAAAGGTCCCAAAGAAGGCCAGCGCACCCCATGAGGAAAAGCAGGAGAACGCTCCATGCAAGCTCACCCCAGTACACAGAGACGACCCCCGACACAGCGAAGCTGAGGTCCCGACGAAGCGACAACGCGTCACTCCGTTCGCCGCGGTGAATGGTGTACGCAAGAGTTTGCGACCGAGTACCGCTCGACGGGGCGTAGCTTGGACCAATCGTTGAAGGCGACGGCGTCGAAGTGGGGGCGGCCGCAGACTTCAAGACTGTCGGTCGGCCGTACCGCGACGCGGTAGCCGCCGATCGGCGGCAAGGGCGAGTCGGCGCGAAACCGTACGACGGGCGCCTCCGCGCCCAGGTGCTCGAAGTACGCGCGATGCAGCCGAATCGCGCGCTGAAACGCTTTCGCTTCGCTTGCCGAAGGAAGCTGCAGCGTAAGTGAGCGCGCTCCCGCCCGAAGGATCATGAGTTCATCGCGGACAGTCACCGTCGGGTGTTTCGCAAAGGCGAAGAAGTGTTGCAGCGGCGGCGCTGTTGGACGCCGGAGCTCGCAGGAAATGCCGTCGATCCCTACCGAGAGCCAACCCAGGTGAACGCGCTTCTGCTTGGACGGCTGCGTGGAAACCCGTTCCCAAGAATACGACCCCAGCCGTTGGCCGAGGACCCATGTACCGAGAGTGAGAGCGCAGATAGCGAACGCGCGAACGGAGACTTGCAGCGTGGCGAGCAAGGCCGCGCCAATCGCAACGACCTCGCACACTCGCTCAAGCCGCGTTCGAACGCTCGGGCGCGTGTTCTCCAGTCGTTCGAGGGACATGCGGTAGACGTCGGGGGGTCGGTGATGCATCGAATGAAAACTGTGTCCACGGCAGCGTTGGCGAAATCTGGGAATCGCCCCTTGGCAGTCCCCGACAGCCCGGTGCACATAGGCGCGCCGCCGTGGCGACGAACGTTGGATCCCCGCCGGCATCGGTGCGCAATCGCTACATGCGGCGCGGCGCGCACCGTGGGGATGCGCAAGCGTTCCACACTTCCAACGCTCGGACCGGGTCAAGTTCAGACCAGTCGTTCGACTCGAGCACTTTTCGGACGCCCAGCGAAGATGACCATACCCCTCGGCGGTAGTCGTAGGAACGGCTGGTTGCGACGAACGCCTGAAAGATCCTTCTGCGTTGCTCGATCGCGTTCCGCACCTCAATCGCTACCGAAGGACGCGCGTCACCATCAACGATGAACTCGTGGGAGCGGAACACGGGAGGAAGGGGAAGCATCGAGGACACCGGCCGCCTACGGTGAGGCCTGCTTCGATGCGCACAAGCGGGAATACATCGACGTCGATCTTGCGAAACAGACTTGGCGCTTTGCGCTCACGGAGTGCATTTCGTACTGACTTTCGAAGGAATGCGTTTCGAAACTCGCTTTCGCCGGAATGCGTTTCGCATTCGCTTCTGAAGGAGTGCGTTTCGCACTCGGCTTCAAAAGGGGCCTGCTTACGTGGAAGGCGCGTGGCCAACGCATGCACGAGCCAACGGTTCCGACTCCGTCGGATGAAGAAGCGACCAATCGTTGTGCACGAGGGCCCGATGGTAGCGTTTGGTGTGTTCGCCGGACGCACGCCCTACCCGCGGCGCGGCTTCGCGGTAGACGGCTACGCCGCGCTGCTCGACAAAGCCGGTTTCCGCCGCGTGCAGGAGCCGCTCGAAGTGGGCGCGGCGAACATAGACGGCGTGTCGAAAATGCTTTCCATCGCCCAGTCCGAGGCGCCACCGCTCGACGCCGCGAAGCCGGCTGCGAAGGGTCAGCACACCGTCGAGCCGGACTGCTACGGTGACGCCCTTGGCAAAGGACCAGAATCGCTCCTCCCGGCTGTCCTGGCTGCGATAGGCGATGCCGTCGACGCCCACGGAAAGCCGGGTGGATTTCAGTATTCGGCGCCGGCGCCACCACTTCGGCGCATCATGCAGCACGAATACCCCAAACACTGGAGGCAGACTTCCTGTCGCCATCGGCGCAAAGGGTAGAACACGCTTCGATTCGCGTACTAGGGATCGGACCGAACAGCGTTCGGTTTACGGCGGAGCTAGTCTCAACCTGCACGAAAGCTCAAGACCTTGCTCTCATCGAAACTCCGCTTGTAAACAGCAACACGGAGACCGAAACGTATCTCCATAGACAAGAAAAGAGTCGAACCCATGAAGTACCCTTCCCGCCGCCACACGAACATGTTCGTCATTGGAACCCTCGCCCTCATCATCCTCTCCTGCGGCGACGACGCCACGCACGGGTTTGGCGATGCCATGATGGACATGGCCCAAGCATTGCGCGATACAGCCGCCGAAACGCGCGACACGGCCGCCGACAGCCTTGAGGACGGCGGTGAAACGCTGCGGGACACCGGCGTCGCCGACGCGCAAACGTGCGAGTCCTGTGCGCGACGCTTCGAAAGCCTCGGCCGGCGCGTCGCCCGTAGCGGAACGCCCTCCGACACCATCGACGTCAGCAGCTTCGACCGCCTTCACGTGGGCGTCCTCAGCGCAGACTGCGTCGATGTCGTCCTGCAGGCCCAGTTTGGCACCGACTGGGTCAACGTCGCAGGCCTGTTCCCCCGCGTTGCAAACGAAGTGGTCGCTGCCGTTAGCGTGGAACCCATCTCGGACACGTATCGGATCGCCTCGAACTGCGAGGCCCTGACCGCCGTTCAGGGAGAGACCATCAACGGCACCCGCTAGCGCACGACGGGGAAGAGCTGCGCCACGCCCAGGGCGCGCGAGCTTCGGTGGCTTCCCTACGGACCGCTTCGAGCGAACGAAAGAAGCACCTGGGCGTTCGCGTCGCTTTCAGCGCCGTTCGAGGACGCGAAAGGTCACGCCTTCGCTCTCGCCTTCGCGGCGCTCGACTTCGACGAAGTCGTCGCCGAGCGGGGGAAAGAAGACGTCGCCGACGGCTTCCCGGTCGATGTCGGTCCAGTGAATGCGCGTGATCAGGGGAAGCGTTTCGGCGTAAACGCGGGCGCCACCGATGACGACGGGCACCTCGTGGCCTTCGCGCGCGGCGTGCAGCGCCGATTCAAGGCTGGCAAAGACCTCTACGCCTTCGAGTTTGCGCAGGCTTTTTGAGAGCACGAGGTTGCGGCGCTTCGGTAAGGGGCGGCCGATCGCTTCGAAGGTCGTGCGGCCCATGAGGATCGGGCGGCCGAGGGTGATGCGCTTGAAGTGCTTCAGATCCTCGGGGATGTGCCAGGGCAGACCGAGCTTGCCGCTGGAGGATCCGATGAGGCCGCCGCGGCCGACGGCTACGATGAGCTCCAGCGGAAGGCGCTCGCTCAAGGCATCGCTCATACGGCGACGGGCGCCTTGATGAGCGGGTGCGGGTCGTAGCCTTCGACGCGAATGTGCTCGAAGCGAAAGTCCTCGAGGCGGCGAACGCTCGGGTCGAGCACAAGCTTCGGAAGCGGGCGGGGCTCGCGGGAGAGCTGGCGATCCGCCTGTTCAAGGTGGTTTTCGTAGAGGTGAACGTCGCCGAAGGTGTGCACGAAGTCGCCCACGTCCAAATCCGTCACTTGCGCGATCATGTGGGTCAGGAGCGCGTAGCTCGCGACGTTGAAGGGCACACCCAAAAACACGTCGCCGCTTCGCTGGTAGAGCTGGCAGCTCAGGCGCCCCTCAGCGACGTAGAACTGAAAGAGGGTGTGGCAGGGCGGAAGGGCGACTTGATTCGCTTCCTTCGGGTTCCAGCCGCTGACGATGTGCCGGCGCGAATCGGGGCTTCGGCGCAGGCCTTCGACAAGCCCTTCGATTTGATCGACGCCGTCCTGCGCGTACGCGCCGCCATCGCCGAGGGTCGCGCCGAAGTTGCGCCATTGGTGGCCGTAGATCGGGCCGAGGTCGCCTTCGCGCCGGCCGAAGCGTGCGGTCTGCTCGGCGGTGGCCCAATCGTTCCAAATGCGAACGCCCTTTTCGCGCAGGTCATCGTTGTTGGTCGAGCCGGAAAGAAACCAGAGGAGCTCGTGCACGATCGACTTGAAGTGCACCTTCTTCGTCGTGAGCAGCGGAAAGCCCTCTTTAAGGTTCACGCGGTACTGGTAGCCGAACAGGCTTCGCGTGCCCGTGCCCGTGCGGTCGGACTTCTTCACGCCGTGCGTACGTACGGCGCGGAGCAGATCGAGGTAGGCCTTCATTCAGTCGCTTCCACGTCGGCGCCTTCGCGAACGCGTATCGCATTGCCGCCGCCTTCGGACTCTTCAACGAGGGACTCTTCCACGGCTTCGTCGCGCCGAATCGAGTAGCGCACAAGGGAGCGGAGAATGTCGTTGCGCTGCAGGTCGCCGACGAGGCGTTTCACATCTTCGTAGATGGATGGGTCCGTCAGAAAGCCGCCGACGGTGCCGCGGC
>JBCCRV010000420.1:0-6766 GCA_039201085.1 Myxococcota bacterium
AAGCGGACCTTTGAAAAAGGTCGCTTGTTCGTGGTCTAGTCGGCTACACAATCTGTGTCGGTGCTCTGGGCCTGAAGGCCGAATCTCGTTAGCCTCCCAAGGTTATGGGACTGGCTTCACCGACGTTGGGCGAGCGCGCCCTAGAGCGTTTGCAGGCGCGATGGGTGGGCCGCCGCTCGCTTCTTGAAGAAGGCGCGGCGCTTCTCGCAGGCGAAGCGTCGAACCGGGTTCTAAGCCTCGTGGGTCTGCCCGGGGTCGGCAAGACGGCGCTGGCGACGATGATTCAGACCAAGGCGGCGGGGCCCATCCGCTGGGTGTGGTGCGAACACGTCGTGTCCCTTCAGGAGCTGCGCGATGCAGCGCAGCCCGCCGGCGATCCGCCGGCGCTTCTGGTGCTCGACGCCTTCGAGCACCTCGGGCCGCTGGGCTCGGTCTTTGTGCGCGAGCACCTGCCTGCCGCCAGCAGCGAAACGGCCGTACTCATTACCTCACGGGAGCGCGTGGCGCCGCTCATGCCGCCGGCGCTCCAGGCCGTTCACCGCGAGCGCACCCTCGAGCCGCTGGCGGCCAGCGAAGCCGTCGAGCTGCTCAAGCGCTTGCAGGTGGACGAGGCCCGTTCATCGGCGATCGCCGATGCGGCCGGCGGCCTTCCGCTGGCGCTTGTGCTGGCGGCGGAAGCCGGCGGCCTGGCCCCCGAGTCGGAAGCGGAGGATGTGCTCGACGAACTCGTGCGCGAGCTGCTTTTGGCCGTGCCGTCCAACCACCATCGGCGCGCCCTGGTCGCGTCGTCGATCGTGGCCGTGGACGAAGCGCGCCTTCAGCACGTGCTCGGCGCCGAGGCCGCCAAGGTGTACCCGTGGCTTCGCGCCCGAAGCTACATGCGCCGCGCGCCGCGGGGCGTGCGACCGCACCAGGCGGTGGGCGAAGCGCTCTACCGGCGCCTTTCGAAGATGCAGCCCGAACTGCTTTCGGAGCTCGCGCAGGAGCTTTCGAATGATGTGGTCCGCGAATCCGTCGAGGGCGACGTGGACACGATGCGGCGCGCGTACCTCGAAGGGCTGCAGATGCGCCGCGACGTCGACGCGCTGCGCATGGCCTTCATCAGCGAACCGGTCCTGCGCAGTTCGCTGCATCGCATCGAGGCATCGAACGTGACCGCGGTCGCGGGCGCCATCGAGGTGCACGAAGGCCTGGAATCGCGCGCTGCCTTTGAGCGCCAGCGCGCGCGTGCTTCCGGCGGCTTCTTTGCCGTTCACGACGCTTTCGGCGCTCCCGTGGGCGTGCACGCGGACGTGTCCGCCGAAGCCGCGCGCAATGACGACGACCCGCTTCTGCAGGCGGCCGTGCGCATCGCCGATGCAGACGCCGAGTGGCGCGAGGACGGCGTCGGCGTGGTGCGATGGTGGATGGGTCTGGAGCACTACCACCGACCTTCGGCAGCCCTTTCGTCTGTGATGGCGTCCGGGCCCGTCATCAGCTCGCTCAACGTGCCGATTCGGCGGCGGGCGCTTTTCGTCGTGGAAGATCCGGACCTTTGGGAGCCTCTGGCGGCGGTGATGATGCTCCAGCGTGTTCCCGACTCGAACCTTCAGGCCTTTGGTCGAACGTACGGCTATTACCTGCTCGACCTGGGTTCGTTCACCGCCGACTGGGCGACGCCCACGGTGATTCGTACGGCGTCGATGGCGTTGATCGTGCAGCACATGACCGGCGTGCGCGCGCCGACGCCGCGTCTCGATCGGACGGCCTTCGAAGACGCGGTGCGCGAGGCGCTTACGGACTACCTCGTGCCCGATCGCTTGGCCGCAAACGCCCTCAACGGAAGCCCGCTTGCGGCGTCCTTTGACGAGGGCGGACTGGCAAGCGCGATCGCCCGGGCGGTGGCCGAGCTCGTCGCGCAGCCCGGCTACGAGGATCGCATGCTGGCCCTCGAACACACGTACCTTCGGCCCGCCGTGAAGCAGCGCGCCGTCGCCGCGGAGCTGGGCGTGCCCTTCGGTACATACCGCTACCGGCTGCGCGCCGGTATCGAAGCGCTGATTTACCGCCTCTGGCAGCTGCACGAATGGGGCGGGCCCTAAATGACCGACCGCGAGTCGGCGACAGCGTTCCGGTTCCACCGTGGCGCACTGGGCTCAAGCGGGGCTGACTGGCGAGGTGCGAGGGAAGAGTGGACATCTGGTCCGGCGAGCTAACCGGCGGCGATTCGGGGCCGCCCCTTCGAGGCCATCATCGTAGTCCCGCGTGAGAGTGAGAGGGAAGAGTGGAGCGTGAAGGGTGAAGATGAGGAGTGAGGAGTGATGGGTGATGCGTTCGATAGCGGCCCGCGTTCACACGCCCAAGCTTCACCCCCCACGCCCCCGCTTCACCCCTCACGCCCCCCCTTCACCCCACACCCGCCCCGACGCTTCAAGTGCAGGCTACCACCGCATGGACTCCGTTTGCTCGAATCGTGGTCGGTCATTTAACGGTCCTCAAAGAACGAGTCGCTCGCCTTCGCGCAGTGCTTCGACGGCCAAGTTCGAGAGATCGAAGAGGTCCGAGTAGTGCACGAGGCGCATGCGCGTGCGTAGCTCGGCGGGAAGGGCTGCAAGCTGCTCGTAGGGCGTGTGGGCCGGGCCGTAGTTCGTTTCGTGCACGATGAGGTCGGCGGGCGAAAGAAACTCGATGAGCGCCGGGTCGAAGGCCGTGTCTGCCGAGTAGCCGAAGGTGGCGCCCGCCGCGCGCACCAGCAGAGCGCTTGTGGGCACGTGATGCTTGGTGGCGTACGTTTCGATCTCAAAGGGACCGACGTGGGTCCTTTGCCGCCATGGGAGGGGCTGGTAGTCGAAGTACTCGTCGAAGGTCTTTTCTTCCAGGCGCTTGCCGTCGTAGAGCATGCCCATGCTGGCGCGCAGCCGGCCGTCCCAGATCACCTCGCGAACCTCCGGTGATGCGATCAGCTTGAGGCGTTTCTTCTGCGCGAAGTGCTTGAAGAAGGCGACGCCTTCGAGGCCGTTCATGTGGTCGCCGTGCACGTGCGTGATGAGCACGTCGTCGATGGCAAAAAGATCCAAGCGCTCGCCGCACTTTTCGGACGCGTCGCGCAGGACGGCGCGGTACATGTCCGGGCAGTCGATGGCGAGGGAGAACCCGTCCTTTCGCAGCAGTAGCGACGTCGGGTGGTAGCGCTCGGAGAAGCTGTCTCCGACGCCAAGGGCGATAACTTCAAAGTCCGACATGGTTTCCTTTCTCCTCCAGGCGACGGCGCAGGTGCTGGGCGACGAGGGGCGTGCAGTACGCGTCGATGGGCTCGCCGCCTTCGGCAAGCGCCTTGAGCCGGCTCGAACTCACGCTGGCCAGATCTGGCCGCGCGGCGACGAAGACCGTTTCGATGGTTGGCGCGATCGCGAGGTTCGCGTGGGCGAGCGCGATTTCGCTTTCCATGTCCGTGGCCGAGCGCACGCCGCGTATCAAAAAGCGCGCGCCCGCTTCGCGCGCATAGTGGACGACGTAGCCGGCCGTGAGGTCCACGCGAACGTTGGGCAGGTGTTTTACGCTGTCTTCGGCCATCGCGCCCCGTTCGTCGTCGCTGAAGAGCCGCCGCTTTTGCGGATTGACCGCGAGCAAGACGATGACTTCGTCAAAGAGCACCGCTGCACGCTCGGCGACGGAGAGATGGCCGCGCGTGATCGGGTCAAAGGTTCCGGCGTAGACAGCAGCGCGCATGAGTACACGTCCTTTCAAAAGACCTGGGGCACGGGCGGAATGGGTTCCTGCTCGCGCGGAAAGAAAACGAAAGCGAGGGCAACGCCGGTCAGCGAAAGGACGACGGAAGTAGCGAAGTGGCCCGCGTAGCCAACGCTCTGGGCGAAGAACCCGCTGAGCGTCGCGGCGAGTCCGGTCGTCAACACGACCACCGACGCCTGCACCGTGTAGTCCGTGGCGCTTTCGCCTTCGTCGCCACACCAGTCCATCATGCAGGTGAAGAGGGCCGCCGTAGCCATGCCGCCGGCAAAGTGCTCGAAGGCGCTTATGGCGTAGAGCGTGGGCACGTCGAAATCGCTCATCATGGCGAGCGCCGCGTAGGGCACGAGCGAAAGGGCCTGAAGTGCGCCGAAGATGAGCAGTGCGCGCTTGCGCGAAAAGCGCTCCATCAGGGCGCCGCCGGCGAGGGCCCCGAGCAGGCCCGCGATGAAGCCGGCGGTGCCGACGATGCGACCGAGGTCCGCCAGGTCGAGACCGAGATCCGTCAGAAAGGGTCGAAGCATGCCTTGGGCGAAGGCGTCGCCAAACTTGTAGGTGGCGATGAGCAGCAGGATCGTCGCGGCGCCGGGGCGGCGGAAGAAGGACCAGAGCTTCGTGCTCTTGGCGCTCGCTGCGCCTTCGCTCGGCCCTTCCTTCGTCAGTCCGATCGGAATCGTGGCCAGCGCGACGAGCGTGCCCATCGCAAAGAAGGTGCCGGCCATGCCGAGCTCGTCGTGCAGCATGAGCAGCGCGCCACCGCCGACGACCATGCCCACCCGGTAGCCGGCGACCTGCAGGCCGTTGGCCAGGCCGCGTTCCGATCGCTTGAGCGCATCGACGGCGAGGCCGTCGGTGGCGATGTCCTGGGTGGCCGCCAGCAGGTTGAGCATGAACACCGCGAAGAGCAGAGCGTTCGTCCCGGTAGGCCCCGTAGCTGAACGAAGCGCAAACGCAAAAAGCACCGCGGCGGCGAGAAGCTGCAGGGGCACGATCCACGACCGTCGCCGCCCGAAGCGCTCGTTACCGTAGCGGTCGACCAGCGGCGCCCAGAGAAACTTGAGGCCCCACGGGATCGCGAGGAGCGAGGTCAGACCGATCTTGCCGAGGGACATGCCCTCGCTGCGCAGGATCGCCGGCAGCGCCTGCGTGAAGAAGCCGAAGGGCAGGCCCTGCGAAAAGTAGAGGCAGCCGAGGAGCAGGAACTTCTGACGGCGGGAAAGATCACGAAGGCCCATCGGATTCCTCTTCGCCCCCCGCGCCGAGCAGCCCCGCGGCCATGGCGCGAACGCTTCGCGCGGCGCTGCCGCGGGGAATCAGGTTGGGCGCGCTTCCCGCCAACACGAAGTAGCCCTGGACCGATGCCATGAGCGCCACGGCGGCGGCGCGTCCGCCGCAGCGAAAGGCGCCGCTTCGCGCGCCCTCGTCGAGAATCGATTCGAGGACCTGGCGCTGGCGCTCGAGGGCCTGCTCAAAGGGCGCCTGAACGGCGGCGGAGCGAAGCGCTTCGCCCGAGAACAGGATCCAGCAGGCGAGGGCGTTGCGGTCGGCGCCTGGACCGAGCGCCAGGTGCGCGTCGATAAAGGCGTTGAGGCGGGCCTGTGCATCGGAGCCGGCCCCTTCAAGCGCTTCCTCCACCCGTGCTTCGTGCGCCTTCACGAGGTGCTCGAGGGCGCCCAGCAGGATCTCGCCCTTGTTTTTGAAATGGTAGTGAACGAGGCCCGGGCTCAGCTTCGCGGCGGCGGCTACCTGAGCGACGGAGGCGCCGTCGTACCCGCGCTGGGCCATAACCTGAATTAGGCCTTGGACGATCTGAAGGCGTCGTTCTTCGGTGTTTTTGGGTCTAGGCATTGTTGGTTGGTTGTACAACTAATTTATGAGTCGGACCTGGCGAGGCGTCAAGGGCCTCAGCTAAAGACTCGCCTCGCGCGGCGTACGACGCACACGCTCGCGGCTGGCGTCCGTTTGAGAAGGCGCTTCGTCAGCAGCGAATCGACGGCTTAGGGCCGCACGCCAGCGTGCATTTCGTCGCGGATGTCCACCGTATGACGCGGGTCGGCGACTGAGCTCTCGGTCGGCGACGCCAATGCGGCTCATCGGTCCAGCTCAAACACTGCTCACGTCATGCTCCTGTGCTCATCGGGTGCTGGGCGCGCCTTGATCCAAATCGAGGTCGAGAGCGATTGTTGCGAATGCCCATCTGGGCGGAGCGCGCGAGCAGCAGCAGCACACTGGGGCAGCAGCACACTGCAGCAGCCTGGGGCAGCGGCAGCAGCAGAAGGGGCTCGCCCTAGACATCAGCCCAATGGGCGTTGTAGAGATGCGATCGCGCGGAAAAGGGATTCATGCCTCTACTGTTCGATTGGACCTTCGCTTTCATCCCGAAAGAGCTCCTCAGCAAGGAACTTGCGGAGTGTCTTGAAGAAGGCGAGCCGCCCTGGTTTGCTCGCCCCTCGTTTTCAGTCGAGCCGGCAGTGGGGTTCGACCATGACTATCCAGGCCAGTTTGCCAATCAGTTGACTCGCATGAAGCTGCGATTTCTTGCAAGGCTCCATCACGAGGCGCACGACTCAACCGAGGAGTCAGCGGACCAGAAGCTCATGGTGACACGAGACTCTGCGAAGAGGATAGTCGGTCCTTCGTTGCGCTTAGATGAAGCATTCTTCGACGCTCGGTGGGAGGTCGTTCCGTTGGGCGCCTTTGCGGTATCTCTCGACGCCAACACGATACCTCTCGAATCCCTGTATGCAGTATCGCCACCGAATCGGCCTGTGAAGCACGGTCTTCGATCTCCAATGACCCGCCCCGACTACACACCGCAGTCGAACCCATCGTTTCGCGAGGAATGGGAGGCGGGACTCCAGGATCGACAGGACCGCTCCACCGAGATAGTGGACGCGGCCCGCGATGGAGTCGAAAAGATTCGACAAGCACTTTCTGCAAAGAGTTGTTGGGTCCGCATACCGCAGGCACTAGCGGTCGGACCCCAGATTTTGCGTGCCTTCGAGGATGATCGAGACGTCTGGCTCAACCGGGAGGCCCG
>JBCCRV010000421.1:0-6756 GCA_039201085.1 Myxococcota bacterium
CGACTCAGCCACGACGGGTCGTTCGGCGCGCGCCTGCTCTTCCGAATCGCCGCCGCACGCCGCAAGAAGCGCCATCACCAAGATTGCGCGCTTCACTGGCCTTGCTCCGCGGCGTTGAGTCCATCCGTGATCGGGTCGCCTGTGGGTTCGGGCGGCGGGGCATCTTCCGAATCCTCGCCGCTCGAGTCGACGGTACCGTTCTGCACGGTGCCGTTCGGAGCGGTGCCGTTCTGTGCGCCGTCTGCAGGCGCTTCAGGCTGGGACGCCTCTTCGGAGCGCTCGAGAATCTCGCAGTCGATGCGTTCCTCGGGAAGGCCTGCGGCGTCCGGGGGGATCTGGTTCACGCGGTCGACTTCGCCGTCGACGGGCGTGAGGTCGTAGCGAATCTCCGTGAGGCGACCGTTGACGAAGATCTCCCACTTTTCGGGATCGCCGTCGTTGTTGTCGTCGTAGCTCGCCTCGGCGAGGATGCCGTTCTCGTAGCGTTCCCAGGTGTCGGGCTCGCCGTTGTTGCGCCGGTCGCGCTCGGCCCGAGCCACGTGGCCGTCTTCGCACCACATCCACGTGTCGATGCGGTTGTTGAAGTTCGTGTCGAGCTCACGGCGAACGAGGTTGCCGCCTTCGAAGTAGGCGATCTGATCGATGCGACCGTCGAAATCGAGGTCGTGCTCCTCCCGAAGGGCCGTTTGACCGTCCGCTTCGTAGAAGCGCGTGACATCCGGCGAGCCGTCGAAATCGAAGTCAAACTCCGAACACCGTCGACGTCCATCGAGGGTTACGTGCCGAATATCAGGGTTTCCGTCGTTATTGACGTCGAGGCTCGAAATCGTCGACCCCTCTTCGACGCATTGCTCGCGGACCGACTCGTCGCCGCGGCTCCCCCGGAGGTTTTCGACCGTGTCGCCGACGGCGCCGCTTGGCCCACCGCACGCCATGAGCCCCAGGGCTGCCCCTGCGAAGCAAATAATGCAATAATTTCGCATGGTTATCTTTATCGCTACCTTCAGTCCCCCACCGGGCGGCAGCGGACCGCAGCATACGGCCCCAGTGCGCCCCCCTGCAAGGTGCCTGACGAGGGCTTTTCATTCAGTTTGGCCCCCCTCACTCCTGGGGTCATTGCGCCGGGGCCAAGCGCCGCATTGACGGTATAGGTGGTGCCATATACGTTCACCGACGTCCCGACACACCCTGCCGCGCCGGCAGATTCGGGGTCCGCAAGCGAATGGCCCGTAAGAAGATCTCCACCACCGTTTACATCACGCCGGAGCAGAACGAACAGCTCAAGCTACTTCACGAGCGCACGAAGGTGCCGGTGGCGGTGTACATCCGTGAAGGCATCGACTTGGTGCTCGAACGTCACGCCGCCGAGCTTCCGGGTCAGCTAAGCCTCGACGCCGGCCGCAGCTAGCGCGCCCTGCTGGCGTGACCGAGAGCCCCGCACTTCGTTTTCGCCTCGAAGGCGAACCCGGCCCACGCTACCGATCCCGCGGCGGCGCCTCTCGCGACGACGCCGGACCCCAACCGATTTCGAACCATGTCGTTCCCCCTCGAGCGTATCCGCAACTTCTGCATCATCGCGCACATCGACCACGGCAAGAGCACGTTGGCCGACCGCATCCTTGACGTCACCGGTGCGATCACGAAGCGCGAGCAAAAGGCGCAGCTCCTCGACCGCATGGAGCTCGAGCAGGAGCGCGGCATCACGATCAAGGCGCAGGGCGTGCGCCTTCCCTACGTCGACGCCGAAGGCAACGACTACCAACTCAATCTGATCGACACGCCCGGCCACGTCGATTTCAGCTACGAGGTGAGCCGCTCGCTGGCGGCCTGTGAAGGCGCACTTCTCGTGGTGGACGCCACGCAGGGTGTGGAAGCGCAGACGCTTGCCAACGTGTACCTCGCCCTCGAAAACGACCTCGAGATCATTCCGGTCTTCAACAAGATCGATCTACCCGGCGCAGACGTCGAACGGGTCGTTCGCGAGGTGCGGGAAGTCGTCGGCCTCGACGTGGACGAGGTGCTTGCGTGCAGCGGCAAGACCGGCGAAGGCGTGAAGGAAGTGCTCGACGCCGTGCTCGAGCGCATCCCGCCGCCGAAGGCGGAAAAGGCGCCTCTTCGCGCCCTGGTCTTTGACACTTGGTACGACGCCTACCGCGGCGCGATGGGCATGGTTCGCGTGGTCGATGGCACCGTCAAAAAGGGCGAGCGCATCAAGATGATGGCTACGGGCGCCGAATACGAAGTGACCGAGATGGGCGTCTACACGCCCTTTCCGACGCACGTCGATCACCTGGGCCCGGGGGAAGTGGGTTTCTTCGCGGCCAGCATTAAGAGCGTCCGTGACGCCAAGGTCGGCGACACGCTAACGCACGCCCGAGGCAACGTCGCTGAACAAGCTCTGTCGGGCTTTGAAGAAGTGAAGCCCATGGTCTTCTGCGGGGTCTTTCCCACGGACTCCGATCAGTACCCCGAACTGCGCGACGCCCTCGACAAGCTTCAGCTGAACGACGCCGCCCTATTCTTCGAGCCGGAAACGTCCGACGCCCTGGGCTTCGGTTTTCGCTGCGGGTTCCTCGGCCTCTTGCACATGGAGATCGTGCAGGAGCGCCTCGAGCGTGAGTACAACCTCGACATCATCACCACCGCGCCGACCGTCGTGTACCAAGTGCACATGAACGACGGCACCGTCGTCGAGGTGGAAAACCCGTCGCGCCTGCCGGACACGGGAAGCATCGCGCGCATTGATGAGCCCTTCTTCGAAGTGTCGATTCACGTGCCTTCGGACTTCGTCGGTGCGGTTATCAAGCTCTGCCAAGCGCGCCGCGGCGAGCAAAAGGGCATTCAGTACGCGAGCGAAAAACGCGTCATCGTCACCTACTACCTGCCGCTGGCCGAGGTGCTCTTCGACTTCTTCGACAAGCTTAAGAGCGCGACGAAGGGCTACGCGTCGATGGACTACGAAATGGCGGGCTACCGCACGAACCCGCTCGTGCGCCTCGACATGCTGGTCAACGGCGACCGCGTCGATGCGCTCAGCGCCATCGTGCACCGGCAAAACGCCTACCATATCGGTCGAGCCCTCGCGAAGAAGCTCAAGGGCATCGTTCCCCAGCAACAGTTTGAGGTTGCTATTCAGGCCGCCATCGGCTCGAAGATCATCGCCCGCGAAACGGTGCGCGCCCTGCGTAAGGACGTGACGGCCAAGTGCTACGGCGGTGACATCAGCCGCAAGCGCAAACTCCTTCAAAAGCAGAAGGAGGGCAAGAAGCGCATGAAGGCCGTTGGCAGCGTCGAAATCCCGCAGGCGGCATTTCACGCCATCCTTCAGGTGGACGACTAGCACGCGTGAAGCGCGCCAAAGGCGTCGCTTTACCGTGCTCCCTTGCCCCGCCAAAGGCGGTGCCCATGCCTGCGCCAAAGGCGCGTGCCCTTGTGACTATGGTCGCGGTGCCCGTGCCTGCGCAGAAGGCACGTACCCGTGCCTGCGACGATAGGGCACGGGCCACTCCGTCTGCGGCGGGGGCACGGGCATCGCCTCGGCGGCGAGCCAAAAGGGAGTAGCCGGCCTGATACGCAGGCCGGCTACAAAGTCGGCCGAATAATGCGGTATGTGCGGGAGACGTCGTAGCTGCTTTCCCGACCGGTGCGTGGCGGTCCCCAGCCCGCATGGGAAATCGTGCGGGCGTAGCCGCGCGCGCGGTCCTGCCATCCGACGAACATCACGCTGTGGGTGAAGACCGGGTCGGAGGTCGGATCCGTGACGATGTACAGCCAGTCGCCAGGGCGAATCAGGTCGAGATTGGCGTAGGGCCCGTTCTTTTCGGCGCGGTAGACGATGGTACGCCGTCGCCAACCGGAATGGCCTGCGCGTGCGTACACCTCCGAGAGGTAGCGGTAGCACGATCCTTGAACGGCTTCGCCAGCGGCGTTCATGCGTCGCGCAACCATCACCGTGTGCATGCCCGGGTCCGAATGCAGGCGCGGCATGGGCGGTCGTGAGGGGGCTCGACGGCGAGCGCGCCGTGCTCGCCGCTCCGCGCTTGCGACGGCGCCGCTTGGGGCCGCCTCGCCCTCCACCACGGCGGTTTCCTCGTCGATCCGCACGCCCCGCTCCAGGGCCATCGGCTCGGAAGCAGCCAGCGTCTCGCCGTCTTCGTGGCTCTCCGTGACCGTCGTGAGCTCGTCGAGCACGATGCCGGAATCGGCGAGCGCGTCGTACTCGCCCCACGAAGGCATGCCGATGGCGAAGCCGTCCATCTCAAGCTGGCCATCGCCAGAGGTGAACGCGTCGTCGGCCACGGGCAGGCGAGGCGCCGCGTTCACTTCGACCGACGGTTCGACAGGTGCCGGTTCGAGGCGCGGCGGCTCGAGTCCCGCCGCCGCACGTCCCGCCGTTTCTTCGACGTGCCGCAGCAACTCCGCGGTCATCGTTCGCCCTTCCTCCGTGGATGCGTACGCACCGCCGACGAGCAGAACGCCCACGCTCGTTGCCCAGAAAAAGAGAGAACCGAAACTCACGCCTGCTCATACAGCAAGACGCATGCCTTTGAAAAAAGCCGAAAAAGGCCGTCTGCTGCGCCCATGCGGCGCGAAGGTTCGTTCACGATCGATGCACACGAGGCCCGGCAAAGGCGAGTCGCTTCTCCATCACCGCGAGGGCATCTTCGCTTTGATCGATCAGCGTGCATGCCCGCTCCAGCCGCAGGGCCGCTTCGCCCGTGGTGCCGCTGCCCGCAAAGAAGTCGAGCACGCGGTCGCCGGCGCTGCTGTGCACCTTGAGAATGCGATTCAGGATGCCGAGCGGCTTTTGCGTTGGGTAACCCGTCCGTTCTTTGCCGCTGGTCGGCACAATTGTATGCCACCACACGTCCGTCGGCGTCTTGCCCCGCGCGGCCTTTTCCTTCGTGACGAGCCCCGGAGCCATGTAGGGGATTCGGTCCATCTCGTCGTAGTTGAACGTGTAGTTCTTCGGGTCCTTCGCGTACCAGAGAATCGTGTCGTGCTTCGCGGACCATCGCCGCTTTGCGCGTCCGCCGTAGTCGTAGGCCCAAATGATCTCGTTCATAAACGAGCGGCGACCGAAGATCTCGTCGAGCAACACCTTGCAGTAGTGGGACTCGCGGTAGTCGATGTGCAGGAAGAACGAACCGGTCGGTGTCAGCAAGCGAAAGGCTTCTTCCAGGCGTGGCGCGAGAAAGCCAAGGAAGTCATCGAAGGCGTCCGCGTAGCTTGAGCCGGCGCCGCGCGTCGTTCGGTAGCGCAGACCCTTGAAGCCCACGCGGCTTCCCTCCGGATCGCGCGTCGCGACCATGCGCGACGACGATTGCTTCTTTCCCGTGTTGAAGGGCGGGTCGATGTAGATGAGCTCGAAGCTCTCGTCCGCCATCGCCTGCAAGATCGGTAGGTTGTCGCCCAGGTGAAGGTCGAGCGTCACTGCGCCCTTATACCCGAAGGAAGCGGCCCACGTTCAGCGATCTAACCATGGCGATCGCTCGGGCGTTCCGCACAGCGGCACTCGGGAAAGCTGAGGGAGGCCCCAAGAATCACGATTGGTCTATTCGCCACCCCAAGCTCATCTTCCGGACATGACCAAAGATATCGAGACCCAGCTCCCCAACTTTGACTGGTGTGGTGCGAAAGGCGCGAAGTGGGCACAGCACCTGGACGGCCTGGAGCGGATGCTCGCACCGGTCAACGACGCGCTCATCGCGCGGCTCTCCTTGGAAACGGCCACGCGAATCGCCGATCTCGGCTGCGGCGGTGGCGGCTCCACGCAGGCACTATACGTGCGAGCAAGGGAAGACGCGTCCGTCGATGGCTTCGACCTCTCGCCGGAGCTTCTCGCCCTCGCCAGGCGGCGGTGCGCGGGCGCGAGCTTTCACCAAGCGGACCTGCAAATCGATGGCCCCCCGGCCGCGCCCTACGAACGGCTCGCGTCACGCTTCGGAGTCATGTTCTTCAACGAGCCTCGCGCCGCCTTTTCCAACCTTCTACGCTGGCTGAAACCCGGGGGCTGCTTTGCCTTTGCCGTTTGGGGCGCGCCGGTGGACAACCCTTGGGCGTCGATCCCCCGACGGGTGGTGGAATCACTCGTCGAGGTGGCGTCCGTGTCACCCGGTTCGCCCGGCCCGTTTCGATACGGCGACGTGAATCGAATGCTCGACGAACTTGCAAAGGCAGGATTCGCCGAGCCGTCTGCGACCACCTGGACGGGCAAAATTCCGCTGGGTACGGCAACGAATGCAGACGACGCAGCCCGCTTCGCACTGGCGGCCTTTTCCACGCTGGCGGAAGCGATGGAACGCTGCAGCGGAGACGACGTTGCCAACGTTCAAAAGGGTCTCGCTGCCGAGCTTCGCGGCTTCGAGCGCGACGCTTTGGTCCAACTGCCGGCAAGCGTTCATCTCGTCACCGGGCTACACCCGAAATAATTCTCTGCCCTAGGCGGTTATGCCCTTCGATCTCGCTCAGTTAAACGCTTTCGTCGCCGTTGCCGACGAGGGTACGATCACAAAAGCCTCGCGCGTTCTGCACTTGAGTCAGCCAGCGGTAAGCGCGCAGGTTAAGGCGCTTGAAAGCGAACTCGGCATGCGTGTGTTTGAGCGAACCGCGCGCGGCATGAAGTTGACCGAGCATGGCGAACGAATGCTCCGGCTTGCGCGAAGGGCGCTACAGGCGCGCCAAGAGCTCTTGGAGGAAGCCCGGCGCATTCACCTGTCGCTGTCGGGCCGCTTGGTGGTGGGGGTGGACGCAAAC